>NZ_CEVXFV010000036.1:0-46256 GCF_982396655.1 Cellulosilyticum sp.
CACACTCGGGACTTTCACCCGTTAGACTACGCCCATGCTGGGCACACCATAAAAAGGTAGCTAGCATTTTATGCTACTACCCTTTTTATACAAAACTGCTGTTTGGTTATTTTTCTTCTCGCCCATATAAAGCATATGATATGAACGCTCAATGTAATAAGCCACGTAATAGGATATGATAAATAAATTATAAATACATTATGGAAACGATCTACTTGGAAAATAGTAGCTAACCATAATAATCTTAGCCCACACGCCCCTATCAAAGAGACTATCATTGGCATGACTGAATAACCAATCCCTCTTAAAGCCCCTACCATGACATCCATCATGCCACATAAGGCATAAGTTGCAGAAATCACACGTAATCTATGCATTCCTGCTTCAATAACTTCAGGACTAGACGAATAAAAGCCTAATAAACTTTCTCCTCCTAGTACCATTAGATTTCCTAATACAATGCCTGTAACTGTTACACACATTTCGCCTACTAGAACAATCTTATTAATACGCTCATAATTCTTAGCCCCCATATTCTGACTTGTGAAAGAAATGGTAGCCTGATAAAAAGCATTCATTGCAAAGTATACAAAGCCCTCAATATTAGCTGCTGCTGAATTTCCTGCCATTACAGTGGCACCAAATAAATTAACAGAAGACTGAATCACTACATTTGACAAAGAAAATACTATGCCTTGAAAACCTGCTGGAAGCCCTATCTTAAGTATACTTGCAAATTTATCTTTATGTATATGAAGGTTCTTCAAAATCAGTTTCATGCCGCCTTGTTCTCGCATTAAGCATCTTACAACTAAAAAAGCTGAAATACACTGTGAAATAACTGTTGCTAAAGCTACTCCTGCTACATCTAACTTCATCACAATAACAAAGATTAAATTTAATATCACATTAATAATGCCTGCCACAAACAAATAATACAATGGCCTTTTGGTATCCCCTATTGCTCTTAATACAGCACTTCCAAAATTATAAATCATTGTAGCTGTCATACCAATAAAATAAATTCTAAGATATAATGCCGCTAAATCTAATACTTCTTCTGGCGTCTGCATCCAGATTAAGATACGTTTAGCCCCAATTAATCCTATAACTGTTAAAATTATTCCACTGTACACACTCAGTAACATAGAGGTATGGACAGTTTCACTTAACGCTTTCTCCTGTTTCGCGCCATAGTAACGTGCAGCGAGAACATTCGCCCCTATTGATAAACCTATAAAAAGATTAGTTAAAAGACTAATTAGTGCCGTATTGGACCCTACTGCTGCTAAGGAGTTATCTCCTGCAAATCTTCCCACAACTACAATATCTGCAGCATTAAATAAAAGCTGCAGTACACTTGAACACATCAGTGGAATGGCAAAGAGTAGCATCTTTTTTAAAATGGGGCCATTACACATATCCATCTCATAACTTTTGATTTGTTCATTTTTCATCCTATTTCCCATCTTCCTTCATATAGTAATCTCTATTAGCATAACACTTTCAAATTATTGTATCAATGATTCTAAATTTTATTTTTATTATCATAACAAAATAAGCCAACTTTACTTAAGGCTTACAAGAAACGTAAAAAGAGACTGCTGCAAAATGCATTCAGTCTCTTTTTACGTTAAGTTTTCTCTTTTAAATTTTATAATACAAAATATACTACAAACAATGCTGCTAACCCATACATTACTGGATGTACTTTCTTATATTCTCCTTTGAACACCATAAGTACAACATAAGTTAAAAATCCACAGGCAATCCCTTCACCAATGCTATATGTGAGTGGCATTAAAATAATTGTTAAAAAGGCTGCTATAGAAATCTCACTTTTATCCCATGCAATTTCTTTTAACGCACTACACATCATAGACCCCACTATAATAAGCGCAGGTGCTGTTACTGCTGAAGTAATGACTGTTAATAATGGTGAAAATGCTAAAGATACAATGAATAATCCAGCTACAATAATGCTTGAAAATCCTGTTTTTGCACCTACAGAAATTCCTGATAATGACTCTAAATAAGAAGTTGTATTTGTTGTTCCTAATGCTGCCCCAATACAAGTTGCTACAGAGTCTGCAAGTAATGCTTTTGAACCATTTTCCACCGAACCATCTTCTTTGACTAAGCCTACCTTAGTTCCTACTGCCACTAATGTTCCTGCTGTATCAAAGAAGTCCATAAATAAAAATGTAAATACAACGACTAACATCTCTGGTGTAAAGACGTCCTTAATATGTGAGAATGCTACGCCAAAAGTTGGTGCAATAGAAGGTGGTATAGATACAACTGCTGTAGGTAAATCAATAATACCAAAAAGCATGCCCACAATAGTCGTTATAACAATGCCTAAGAAAATACCTATTTTAACATTTCTAACTAATAAAACTGCAATGACTAATACGCCAAATATAGCTAATAACACAGCTGGGTCTGTAAGGTTCCCTAATGATACAATTGTTGAGGGATTTGCAACTACAATGCCAGCATTTTTTAGACCAATAAAGGCAATAAATAAACCAATCCCTGCTGATACAGCAAACTTGAGATCTTGTGGTATTGCTTTAATAATAAGAGCACGTAACCCTGTCACTGAAATAATAATAAAAATAAGTCCTGATACTAAAACACCTGCAAGTGCTGTTTCCCATGGTACATTTAAACCAAGACATACACTATAAGTAAAAAATGCATTGACACCAATTCCCGGTGCTAAAGCTAATGGAAATTTTGCAAAAGCCCCCATTATAAATGATCCAATAGCTGCTGCAAGTGCAGTTGCCACGAAAACACTTCCTGCTGGCATACCTGCTTCAGATAATACATTTGGGATTAAAAATAGGCAATACGCCATAGTTAAGAAAGTAGTAATAGCTCCTATAATTTCCGTCTTAAAGCTAGTTCCCTTTTTGTCAAATTCAAAATAATTTTTAATTACATTCATCATTACGCCTCCATGTTGTTAACATGACCGTATAATGAGTCTCTTTAGATATGGATTTTATTTATTTGTAATCATATCGTAGTCAAATCATTTAGGGTGATTTGGTAGAAACTGTTGAACCTTATTATCAACTTTATACGATGTCCGTTTAATTTTATGTTAACCATCATATAACATATCCATAACTTTGTCTACATCTATTTTTTACCACCCTATCTAATAAACTAACTTCTTGATTTTATATAACTCAAAAATATGAGGATGTCACGAAATAAATCTCGCAACATCCTCATATTTTTAATTTATGGTAATTGATTAACTAGCCCATTTCTAACTTCATACTTTTCCGGGTCTGTTTTGCTATAGTCATAGTCATACATAGCCCCTTCCCAGTCACCATATAAAGCATTTGGTAAAACAATATATTTATAGCCAAATTCATCAGCCATTTCTGCTACTAATGCTTTACGTTCTTTATTGGTCTTTTTATAAAAAGCCCCATTAAAATCATTTAGATTGTCTCCACAATACATGATAATATCATACTTTTGTGCTACCTGATTCCAACGTGCTTGCTTTGAGCTTGTATCTTGCTTTAATAATAAATGCTCGGCATCTGCATTGGGTAAGCCAAATCTATTCATATTGGTGATAGTCGCCTGTAAGTTTTCAGGAACCCTATTGGTTACATAAAAAACTTCTACGCCTAGTTCTTTTGCCTTATTCAAGAATCTATCTGCACCGCTTACTAATCCTGCATCACCTCTATTAACCCATTCATTAAAGTTCTCTTGTGTATAACTTCTATTGGCTTTTATATCTTCACCTGTAGAAATTGAGTTATCTAATACAGTTTCATCTATGTCTAGCACAACGGCTTGTGGTTTAGTATGCTCCTGTGCTGCAAGTTCTTCCAAGCTTCTCGTTGCTGAATTATAGGCCTGATAGCATAATGCATCAAACTCTCCTGACTGCTGTTGCCAGTTTAGTGCTAAAACTGTACTTGTTGCATAGCGTGTATCTGGTGCTGCATTTTCATCCGATGTCGCATTTGTCCCTGTTACTGTATTGGTAGCGGCATTGTTATTCGTTATGCTGTTATTTGCTGCATTGTTATTCGTGCTGCCATTACAGCCTACGGTCAATGCAGATACTATAATTACTAAAGGTAAAAACGTCTTTACTTTCATCGTAAACTCCTTTTTTACTTTTAGTGTTTACACCTTTAAACCTTTTTACTCGGCTATTTTATCTTGAATAACTGCATCCACTGCTATGACGATTATTATTGCCACCTCTTACATAAGATGCTGTAAACTCTTGTGTAAGCTCTGAAATTTCTTTTTCCCCATTAATATATGGTTCATAAAAATCATATCCAAATCTACCACCATCTTCACAGCCAATTTCACTGTAACCAAGTGCATCTTTTACGATTTGTTCTCTTTGCTCTCTTGTTGTATTTTTAATTAAAAATCTGCTCATTTGTTTTACCTCTTATTTTATCTTCTATTTTTAAGTTCTATCATATCCCCATATACAGGTGTTGGCATTCCAAATCCGCCTGATACATCTACGATTTGACCTGTTGTATAAGCTGAATCATCACTTGCAAAGTATAATACTGTTCCTGCAATTTCTTCTGGAAGTCCCATACGTTTAATAGGTGTATGTTTCAAGAAGAACTCTTTAAATCCATCTGATAAGTTGTTATTTACGGCATCTGTAGCTGTCATTCCTGGCAGCACCGCATTACAGCGAATATTATCCCTTGCACATTGTGTAGCAATAAGCTTCGTTAAGTAATTAATAGCAGCCTTACTTGTGCCATAACCAATTTGAGAAATATCTGGACGAATGCCCCCAATAGAAGAAATATTAATAATGCTACCACCACCATGAGCTGCCATATGTGGAATAGCTGCTTGTGCTGTTAAAAATACACTTGCTAAATTCATATCAATCGTATGAATGAAGGCTTCATAATCCGTATTTTTAATATCCAAGTCTATCTTTGGATCAGAACCACCATAGTTATTTACTAAGATATCAATTTTGCCTTCCTCTTTTGCAACTTCTTCAATCATTGACTTATAACTTTCTTTCACCGTTGCATCATTATAAACAACCTTTACATTGCAGCCTTCTTGATTAAGTGCTTCTGCAATTTCTCTTGCACGTTCTAGGTTACGTGCACCCATATATACAGTAGCGCCTTCTCTTGCTAAGCGCTCTGCACAGGCAAGGCCTATACCTCTTGTTGATGCTGTGACTATTGCTACTTTGTTTTGTAATCTCATTTTGTTTACCTTTCAGCTATTATATTTTATATCTTATAATTTACACTTTAAACTATAAATATAAAATACTTATAAAAACTCCTTAATAACTAATATAGATTTCACATTTGTAAGTTTTAGTTATTCATGATTTTTAGTCATGTGAAATCATTGAGAGAAACCTATTTACCTACATGTATATTTCAAGTTTTTAGTTGGTTTCTCTATAAAACAAATTTTTATTTTTTCCTATGTAATGCATTAACACCTTCTACCATACAAAGCATAATCAGCACAAAGATTAATAGGTACCATGGATACCAGCTAATACTTAAGTTTTGTGTAATGACACCAAAAAGTGGTGGCATAAATGTTGTACCTACATAGGCAGATGCCATTTGCATTCCCATAATAGCTTGTGATTTATCTTCCCCAAAGTTTCTAGGGGTTTCATGCAAGAGACTTGGATAAATAGGCGCACATCCCAATCCTATCATCATAAGGCCTATTAATGACCATGTATTTCCTAGTGGCATAATCATAATAAGTATCCCTACTGCGGCAATGCCCTGTCCTATTCTCACCATATTTTTATTTCCAATTTTATCTGTAATAAAGCCGCTGATAAACCGACCTACTGTAATACCTAAATAAAATAAGGCTGCCCATTTTGCTGCGGTTTCAGCACTAATGCCTTTTTGAAGTACCATATAACTACTAGCCCATAAACCTGCTGTTGCTTCTAAAGAGCAGTAAGCAAAGAACGCTATAAACATATTTTTTGCACCTGGCAATTTTATGGTTTCTTTGAAGCTTAAACTTTTCACTTCACTTTCTGCCATACCGCCTTCTTTCTTTATTTTCCAAAGAGGAAGTGATAGGATAAGCACAATAACTAATACAACTTGCAAAATACCGATGGCTTTATAGCCAACATTCCATTTTAAATTGTTTGTTAAACATAAGCCCATAATATAAGGGCCAGCCGTTGCGCCTATGCCCCAGAAGCAATGGAGCCAGCTCATATGACGTGACTTATAATTTATAGCCACAAAATTATTAAGGGCTGCATCTACACTTCCTGCCCCTAATCCATAAGGAATTGCCCAAAAACATAATTCCCAAAAAGAATTAGAAAATGAAAAGCCCATAAGTGCCACTGCTGTCATAGCTACACTAATTGCAGTCACCTTGCCTGTTCCTAATTTACGCATTAATTTATCGCTAAAAAGGCTTGATATGATTGTACCTCCTGCAATAAGCATACTAATCATTCCTACATAGGATATCGGAACATGGAAACCTTCATACATTGTTGGCCATGCTGAACCTAATATCGCATCCGGAAGCCCTAAGCTAATAAATGCAATATAAATGATAATTAATAATAATGTTGTCATTATTTTTCTCCTCTTTATTCATATCTTTATTTATATCTTTATTTCACCTTTCACTATAGATTTCACATTTATAAGGTTTAGTTATTCATAGTTTTTAGTCATGTGAAATCATTGAGAGAAAACTCTTTACCTAGATGCATATTTCAAGGTTTTAGTCGGTTTCTCTATATAGATTTCACATTTATAAGATTTAGTTATTCATAATTTTTAGTCATGCGAAATCATTGGGAGAAACCTCTTTACCTACATGTATATTTCAAGGGTTTTAGTCGGTTTCTCTACAAATCTCTTCGCACTAATATCCGCCTATTTAATCACCAATTTCTTCCATTTATCATAACTTATTAGGAGACTATAGATTTCACATTTATAAAGTTTAGTTATTCATTATGTTATAGCTATATGAAATCATTGGGAGAAATCTATTTATGAGATGTATAATTTAGAATTATAGTTGGTTTCTCTAGATAGATTTCACATTTATAAAATTTAGCTATTCATTATGTTATAGCTATGTGAAATCATTGTGAGGTGTATCATGCGAAGATTTATGAGGCAAAATGCAACTTCTCCTTTTCAAACAGCCCCTTTTCCCACGCCTTATAAGTATACGATAAGCAGCACTAGCTTACTTGAAAGTAAATCCACCACAGCGCCTGTCCTTGCCATCATTCCTGCGCAAACTAGAGTGCAAGTTATTGATGGTGCTGAAGACTGGTATCAAATTATCTATGACTATCAAACAGGTTATGTTCCTACCTCTGCCTTATCCATTACTGAGTATACCTGGCGAAATACCGTTTTAAGATCCTATCCAGATGCTCAAACCTTATCCATTGCTACAGTACCTGCTAAATCTGAAGTACAAGTACTCTCTGTCACAGGTAACTGGAGCTACGTCGTCTTCAATACCCAAAAAGGATATATATTTAATGACTTCCTAACAGATGATGGGAATCCTCCTGATGACTATAATTTTACTTACTTTACAACGGATATGACGCGTTTTGTCAATGAAAATGAGGTTAAAAGCCCTACCTCTAACTTACTGACAACAGATTTAGAAAATAAATTAACTTATGTTTTCAATCTAGCTTCCAACAATACATGGAATCTTCTTTATACCTGGTCTTGTGATGTTGGTAAACCTACTACCCCAACTATTCGTGGTACTTTCTATATTAATGGGCGTAAGCCTTACTTCGGCTCTGAAAGCTATCGTGTCAAATACGCCACACGTATCCTAGAAAGCTACTACTATCATTCAATCCTTTTTACGCCTGATGGCAAAGAGATTCTAGATGATACCTTAGGTGCCGCTATTACCCATGGTTGCATTCGCCTAGCCGTAGAAAATGCACAGTGGATTTATGGTAATATTCTAGATTCCACTGCCGTTATTATTAATTAAGATAAAGTTGGCTATAAACTAGTTTTTAAACTATGTTCATAGCCAACTTTATCTTATAGGTAATCATATCCCACTTCTTATTCTTTAGGCCTATTACATCATTTATCCTTCTATACATATTCCTCATCCTACTATTAAAAAATAGTCTTTTCTTATATAATTCTCCTTTATACCCCTCCTTGCTTTCAATATCTTATTTGCACTATAATCATAGGCTAAATAGACACTTGATACAATCAAATTTCAGACCTATAATATAAAAAAAGCGACCAAAAGGAGAAAATTTATGGCTTTACAAGAATGTACACTTAACTTAGACCGAACCCGTAGAGAACTACGCCCTCATGGTACATTAGAATTTCCTTGTGCTGCCTATTCCTCTAGATATCCTAATCGTGAGCACATGGAAATTCCTTGGCACTGGCATGAGGAATTAGAAGTTATTTATGTTGTAGAAGGTACCTTACAGCTTCAAGTTCCGGGGCAAGTCTGTCATATCCAAAAGGGAGAAAGTATCTTTATTAATTCCAGTATATTGCATCAGGGGGTTGCTGCGCCTTCTTGTGAGATTAAATCCTTAGTATTTCATCCTAATCTCATTGCTGGAAGTAATGACTCTGTCTTTTCACAACGCTACTTAAGTCCTCTTATGCAATTTCCTTTATTGGATGCGCTTCATTGTACCGAGCAGTATCCTTGGCAGCAACATATTACACAATGCATTATAGATGCCTTCGAAGCCGTAGCAAGCAATCCGCTAGGGTATGAGTTCACTGTCCGCGAAAAACTCTCTCGCATTTGCCTTATCCTCTATAGCCAATATGAATCAGACATTCTAGAAAATCAGCTTATCCCTAGCCAAGACCATTTACGTATCAGATGCATGTTAGACTTTATGCATCATCATTATGGGGATAATCTGACCTTACTACAAATTGCTTCCTCTGTGGGCATTGGTGAACGTGAATGTTTACGTTGCTTCAAGCGTATGATTCAAATCTCCCCTATGCAATACCTGCTAAAATATCGCATTACGCAAAGTGCTTCTATGCTCCTTAATCAGCCTACAGATAGCATTGCTGAAATTTCAAGTCGTTGCGGTTTTGATAGCCCAAGTAATTTTTCTCAGGCCTTCAAACGTTTCTTTAAATGTACCCCTATGGCTTATCGCAAGGAACATCTCTAGTAAATATAAGTAGTTTCTTTTCATAAACTTCTCTTTTATTTCATTACAAAATCGATTAAGGGCTGTATGTATTTTTTATCACTATGGTCAAAAGAAGTCCCCAACACCTTCTCCATATAGAGATCTTGTTCTGTTTTATTCTCCTTCTTTGAAACTGCTTTTTTTACCATATTAAGCATCATCCTTTTTATAAAACCAAGCTTTTCAAAAGCAAAACCGCCTTCCATATAAAAGCAAGGTATATCTCCCATATTATTCTGCTGCTGAATAGCCTTGTTAATCTGTTCCCCTGCGCGGCTAGAGCCTACTGCAAATACAATAAGCTTCCCTGAATACATCTTTCGTATCTTATCAAGTCCCATGACTGTATTTCCCATAAGCCAGCCACCATAAATAACCATGTTGGCTTCTTGTATCTCTTTTTTTGAAATCTCTTTTAATGACTTTGCCTCACAGTTTAATGTATCAGCAATCCACTTAGCATACTTTTTTGTAAAACCTGTTGAACTTGTGTAAATAACTATTCTCTTCATTTTATACTCCCCTTTATTAACGCTATATATAGATTTCACATTTATAAATTCTAGTTATTTATGATTTTTAGTTGGTTTCTCTATATCTTCTCATTAACTTTCTCGATATTTTTCATCACCTTATTAAAGCTTTTAAAATACTGACTTAATTCATCATCTGTAAAACCCTCAAAAATTTCTTCTAATATACCATTTGTATAGGTATCATTTTCTTTACAATACGTTTCCCACTTTTCTGTAGTTACTAGGCGTACTGTATTTTTGTCTCCTTCTTGTTTTGTGAATTCTAAGTAACCATTTTTCTTTAGAATCTCGGCAATCTGCTTCACATTTTGTCTCGAACATCCCATAATTTTTCCGACCTCACTTAAGGTAGGGTCATATGGACAATTATATGTAATCACAAGTAATAACCACTGTTTGCTTGTAATCCCATTAAGCGTCTTTGTAAACAAGGTCTGTAACAAATTTGCTCCCACCAAAATAGATGTAAACGATAATCTCTTTAACCATATTGGCTCTAAATGCTTATTTTCTGCAAAAGTTAAAATATCCATTTCCTTTTTCATATGTCTTCACTTTCTCTGTAAATGTTATAACGGTAATATATTACTTTTATAACACCCCAAATTTACCTTGTCAATGAAATTTTCTAATTTTTCATTATATTTTACCTGTATAAATCATTATGACAAACCGATTTACCTACATGTATATTTCAAGGTTTTAGTTGGTTTCTCTATAATTTTATTTTTCCCATAAACATAAAAAAGGACCTACTCATTAGAAATACTGCTGTATTTCTCGCGTGTTTATGCGTACAAGTAGATCCTTTTTTTGTTAAAACCGCCTCGGCTTATACGACATTTTAAGCCCCATAAGCCTTAATTTTCAATTGGCTCATCCTCAGCACTATTTTGTGCGTAAGCCTCTGAGATTTGAATGCTTTGGTTACTTTGATTATTCATCTTTGTTCCCTCCTACATCCATGTTGGTTTTACAGTAATAGTATGTGCTGTTTTAACGAAATAATACTGTCATATTAAGGTAAAATATGACCTGCATTCATGTATAATTTATACCATTCTTCCTTAGATAAAGTTACTTCAGTGCCTGCCACAATTTCATTAATGCGTTGGATATTAGTTGTCCCTGCTACCATTTGAATACGTGCAGGGTGACGTAAAATCCATGCCGTTGCAATAGCCGTTGGCGTTGTATCATATTTTTTTGCCAGCTCTTCTAAATAAAGATTAAGGTCTGGATATTTATCGCTGCCTATATAAACACCTTCAAAAAAGCCATATTGGAAAGGTGACCAAGCCTGCATTGTCATCTCATGGATTCTGCAATAATTAAGTACACCACCATCACGATCCACTGCACCTTCTGTTAGCATGTTTGCCTCAAGTTCACTGGCAATCA
Organism: Cellulosilyticum sp.; assembly: GCF_982396655.1. Lineage (NCBI taxonomy): Bacteria > Bacillati > Bacillota > Clostridia > Lachnospirales > Cellulosilyticaceae > Cellulosilyticum > Cellulosilyticum sp. The sequence goes on from NZ_CEVXFV010000036.1 coordinate 11,191, forward strand.
TCGTTGAAAAAGCTGCACTAAACTGCATTTGATTCACGATTAAGTCCTGCTTCACATATTTTTTAAGCAATTCAATCTGCATTGGGCGATAATTAGATACACCAAAATGACGTACCTTACCACTATTTTGTAAAATGTCAAATGCTGCTGCAACTTCCTCTGGCTCTACTAATGTATCTGGACGATGAAGTGCTAATACATCAATATATTCCGTATTTAAACGTTTTAAAATGCCCTCAACAGATTCTAAAATATGCTCTTTTGATAAATCATACATCTTGCCAGGGCAAATGCCGCATTTTGATTGTAAAATCACATCTTCCCTTTTAATCCCAGCTTGTCTTAGTGCCACACTAAACTTTTCTTCACATTCCCCTGCACCATAGATATCTGCATGGTCAAAAAAGTTAAGACCTTTTTCCATACACTGCACTATATAATCAGCTAAGCCTTTTTCATCTAACTGATTCATACGCATACATCCTATTGCTACTACTGGCACTTCTAAATTACTTGTCCCTAATCTCATCTTTTTCATGATGCCCCTCCACACTAAAGTGATAATATTTTATTGTAACCAAACCTTCTATCCTATAGATTTTACATGACTAAAATTCAGTTATTCACAATCTTTAGTCATGTGAAATCATTGGGAGAAACCTATTTACCTACATGTATATTTCAAGTTTTTTGCTGGTTTCTCTATACTACTTCTATTTTACTTGAATAAAGTAAACTTTGTATATAGATTTCACATTTATAAAATTTATATAAAAAAGGACCCATTTGGTAGGTATGCAAATATACGCAGTATATCTGATACACATCCAAACAAGTCCTCTTCTTTGATAAAACCCACCGGCTTATAAGGCATTTTAAGTCCTATAAGCCTTAATTGTCAATTGGCCCATCCTCAGAAACATTTTCTGCTTTAGCCTCTGAAATTTGAATGCTTTGGTTACTTTGATTATTCATCTTTGTTCCCTCCTACATCCATATTGGTTTTACAATAGTAGTATGTGCAGTTTACTCTATCTCATACTAGATAATATTTCCTTTTTTTGTGCTTAATATAGATTTCACATTTATATAGATTTCACATTTATATATTTTAATTATTCATGATTCTGAGTCATGTGAAATCATTGAGAGAAACCTATTTACCTATATGTATATTTCAAGGTTTTAGTTGGTTTCTCTATAAAACATGACAAAATGCTTTGTAAAATTAATCTCTTAACTCTACAAAGCATTTTGTTACTTTATTGCTTAATTTTATCGGATTTATTTAAAAATCCTTTTCGCACTACTTTTATTTTTCTTGTCCTGCACTTTGGTGAGAACCTTTATATTGTTCAAATACTTTTTGAACAATTGTTCCACCAATTTTTCCAGCTTCTCTAGCTGTAATATCTCCATTATAGCCTTGTTTTAAAGGTACCCCAACTTCTTGTGCTACCTCGTATTTCATTGAATCAAAAGCATGTTGACTTGCCATGATCGTTTCCCTCCTATAATGTTAAACGAAAAATGTGATAGTGTTTGTATAACCTCTTGATTTCTTATCTAGTGGTTATAGTCATAGTATGCGTTAAAATAATTAATCTATGCCTTGAAAATTTGTCCATAAATAAAGGTCTATCAATATTTTACTTTAATATATAAAATGCTTTGTACCCTTAACATTTTGTTAAGTATACAAAGCATTTTTTACTATCTGCCTAACAAAAGGCACCTTAAAATGAGTTATTGTAGACTCATTTTATTGATTCATATTGCTTGCGTCTCCATGAGCATTTTTATATTGTTCAAATACTTTTTGAACAATTGTTCCACCGATTTTTCCAGCTTCTCTAGCTGTAATATCTCCATTGTAACCTTGTTTTAAAGGTACTCCGACTTCTCTAGCCACCTCATATTTCATTGAATCAAATGAACTATTGTTATTGTTAGACATGACTTTGTTCCTCCTATAGTATTGAAGATAATCGATCATAACTTCTAATTTAACGCGAAGTTATAGTCATATTATGTGTTAAAAAAATAAGTCTATTCTATGAAAATTTGTCCATAAATGTTAATATATATAAACCTTTTTATTACCGTTTTATTTCGATTTCGCCTTCTCGATAAGCATGTAATAATTTTTCTAAGTCAGAAATATCATTACGAATACGTTGACCATTATCTGTATCTTTAACCATTACCCTGAAAGCTTCTGTCTCCACCATCTCTGAGCTAGATTCTATATCTTTATTTTCTCTAAGTGCTTTATAAACGCTTTCAAAAGGTTGATGTGCCTTAAGTCTTAAGCCATGTGAATTATAGATAAGGGTATAGCCTGCAATGCCCGTCGTCTCATGATAATCCTTACAAAATCCGCCATCAATTACCATAAGCTTTCCATTTGCTCTAATAGGTTGTTCACCATTTCCTGTTTTAACAGGTGTGTGTCCATTGATAATATGTGACATAGGTGAATACAAACCAAATTCTCTTAAAATCATATTGCAGGTCTTTTCCATGTGATAAAACTTATAATATGTATTTTTTTCTTCTTGCCAGCTTTCTGGATCTGATATAAATGTTCTCTCAAACGTCTTAATTGTTCGCCCAAATAATGGGGACTTCTTACCACACCATAAGTACCACATAAAATCTAAATCATCTTTACTATGATTGCCAAAGTATGCTCTTCTAGCAACTCTTTCTGCATAATCTAAATAATTTCTTCCCTTATAAATCTTACCATTTAGCTCTACTCCTTCAAAGTTACCACTTTCATCTAAAGGTACACACCCGTGGAACAAAAGGTTATTATTATATTTACGGTACATATTCCCCTTTTCATATAAAAATTCAATATGGGAACGTAACCTTTGACTATTAGCGAAGGCAGCCTTAAGCTCTTCCATAATCTCAGCTTCTTCCTTTGATAATTCATAAGGTGCTTCTCTATTTATAGTTGGAAAATCAGCATCTTCTAAATGATATATTTTCCCTTCTATTTCAACCGTTCCTTTGTCCATATCCATTTTATGAAGTAACATCCTATCAGTCATCTGATATTCAGGATGTCTTTCAATAACTTCTCCCTCTAACTTAAATAAAATCACTGAAATCGCTTTAAATGCAGCTTCCATAGGTTCTTTATTTTTATAAGTTTTCTCTGCAAATAACGCAAGATTTCTTAAGCTAATCCCATAGCCGCTTTCTAGAATCATCATATTATGGTATCTGATATTATTACGAATAACATTTGCAATACATGCCTTACTTCCTGCTACTGCTCCCATCCAAAGAATATCATGATTTCCCCACTGAATATCTAATGAATGATATGCCATAAGCAAATCTAATATCTTATCCGCATAAGGTCCTCTATCATAAATATCGCCTACAATATGTAAATGGTCTACTGCCAATCTCTTTATAAGTCCTGCTAAAGCAATAATAAATTCATCGGCACTATCAATCTGAATAATTGTATTTAGAATTTCTTGATGATACCTCACTTGGTTATCATCTTCATCCTTCTGCACATGTAAAAGCTCATCTATAACATAAGCAAAGTCCTCCGGCATAGCCTTCCTCACTTTAGAACGCGTATACTTTGATGAAAGCATTTTTGCAATCTCAATAAGTTCACCGAGTACCATGCGATACCAATCCTCTGTTACATCATGTTCCTGTTTGATAAGCTCTAACTTCTCTATAGGATAATAAATTAGTGTACAGATTTCTTCACGTTCCGTATCACTTAATTTTTCCCCAAATATACGGTCTACCTTTTCTCTAATAACCCCTGAACAGTTATTTAATATATGACAAAAGGCCTCATACTCTCCATGTATATCACTCATAAAATGCTCTGTCCCTTTAGGCAAGTTCAAAATTGCATTTAAATTAATAATCTCTCTACACACAGCCTGAATAGAAGGATATTTCTCCGCAAGAAGTTGTAGATATTTTTTTTCCTCTGACATCCCCACACCAACCTTTACCTAAATTATTTTTTAGATTTAACGTTATGTTATTATTTATTTTCTTAATCTTATACTTTTATTATAACAATTTATTAGAATTACTCCCACTTATTTTTAACACCAAAAAAGGTATCTACGAAACTATTTAAATGATTTCGTAGATACCCCTTCTTTTATTCTTGTAAATCTTGCTTAAATAAAACTTCTGCTTCTTTTAAGGCCACATCCATATCCATCCCATTATTAACAATTTTAGTTATGGCAGCCCCTACTCTATTACGTGCTTCATTATTATATACACCATATGTTACTTGTGGCACCTTGGTCGCATAATTAGTAATCATTTCATAAACCTTTTGATTATTGAAGAATTCATGTTCCTTGGCATAAACATTACTTTTACCTGCTGGTATATAGGATGCTAATGCGCCAGAAGAAGGTAAAATAGTTTCATAAAGTGCTACACTACTTCCAAATGTGTCTTTTAAAAACTCTATCGCAAGGTCCTTTTGACTTGCACTTTCTACGACTAACCAGCTTGCACCACCTTGACTGCTGTAGTTAGTAGCGCCTTCTATCCCATCTAGCTTTGGAATATTTGTAATCTCCCAAAGTCCTTTTTGGTCTTCATTGGCATTTAGTGTTCCTGTAATCCAGCAACCATTCATAACACCTGCCACACTACTTGTTTGAATTGTCTTAAGGTAATTATTCCAATCATTTGTTTCTTCTAAAACACCTGTTTTTACTAATTCTACATATACTTCTACAGCTCTTTTTAATGCTTTATTTTGTGTAAAGTAAGGCTCATTACCTTGCAATAACCAATTCCCTGTACTTTGTAACATTAGAAGTACTAAATCTGGTGAATTCATTTGACTTGTAAGCATTGGCTTACCTGTTTTCTCACGTACAACTTTCCCTTTCTCAATAAACTCTGACCAAGTAATATCGGTAAAGTCCTCTACTGTAAAGCCAGCTTCTGCTATAATATCTGTTCTCACACCTGTAATAGCTGTCCCATTATCAAAAGGTACACTATACTGTTTCCCCTCTATATTGCCTAATTGTGTTTTGAAACTAGCAAAATCCTTAAAATTAATTCCTGAATCTGTTAAGTCTGCAAATACACCTGGATACGCCATAATATTCTTTGCTAATGCACTATCTTGAATTAATAAAATTTCTGGCAGTAATTCTTCCTGACCGGAAACAACAGCCGTTGTCAACCTTTCTTGAATATCTACCCAGGCAGTCTCTACTACATTAATACTTACTTCAGGATGAGCCGCTTCATAAATTTTAGCCGCTTCCTCCATAGCATATACATTAAAAGCTGCATCCCAACACCATACATCAATTGTCTGATTTTCTTCTGTTTTAGATTGCTCTATGGATGTACCTATCGTCATCTCCTGCGACATGCTACTGCATGCTGTTACACTAAGTGTTAATGCTGCTATCATAAGTACTTCTACTATACGCTTCATCTTATGCCTCCTATATCTTAAACTGATGAATAGCTTCTTCCATCTCTTTTATTTGCATACTCATATTTTCAGCCAATCCATTTAACTTGGTAGATGTACCACTTTGCTCTGTCGTACGATTACTTACAGTAGATATTGTGGCTACAATCTCTTCTGTTACAGCTGAAATACTCTCTATACTGCCAATAGAAGTCTCCTTCTGCTGTTCCATGCCTTTAACCTTCATTGTAATCTCTTTAAGATTACTAATTAAATACTCTACTTGTTTGTATAACTTATTAAATGCTACCGTTGTATCAGTTACAGCTTTTTCTTGGGAACTAATAATTTCACTTGCCTCTCTTACCTTCCCTACTGCCGTACCTGTCGAGCTTCCTATCTCATCTATGATATAGCGTATTTCACCTGTCGCCTTAACGCTTCCTTCTGCCAACTTTTTAATTTCATCAGCCACTACTGCAAATCCTCTACCAGCCTCACCTGCTCTAGCTGCTTCAATAGATGCATTAAGCGATAATAATGAAGTTTGCTCTGCAATGCCATTAATCACATTAATAATTGATTCAATTGCCTTAGACTTCTCTTGAAGCATCTCCATTGTTTCAATAACATCTTTAGTAATCGTTGTCGTTTCCTTAGATTTGCTATTTAATATCTCCATATGTGCAAATCCTTCTCCAATAACTCGGCTTGTTTCTCCAGTAATTTCTTGAATCGCCTGAGTCTGTGTATGCACCTGGTTAATCGTTGTAGATAATCCATTCATTTGATCCACACACTCTACTGTATCTGTTGCTTGTTGTGTAAGTCCCTTTTCTATATCATCTATCGCTACAGCAATTTGCTCTGTAGACTGCGTAAACTGTCCTGTGAAACTTACCATATTCTGAACAGAATTAGAAACGACACCCCCTAATTCATTGACATTTGATATTAATCCCTTCATTTGCTCAATCATATGATTAATATGGTCTGCCAGTACTGCAAATTCATCTTTTCGCTCAATCTCTAACTTGGCGGTTAAATCTCCTTCAGCTACTAGTCCTAAAGTATCTGTTACCTTATGAATACTGCTGCTAATACCCATAGCCGTCTTAATCCCTATTATGACCGCTATAATACTTGCTATAATAACAATAATAATTGTCCAATACTTTATGTCTTCAGCTTGCGCTGTAATAACCTTAGTTGGTACAAGTGCACCTATCATTGCATCTGCATTTTCAATCTTGGCAAATAAAAACATATATGAGTTATTATCATATTTTACTTTTTCTATGTAACCACTTTGGTAGCTAGATTCCTTTGCCATATTATAAAAATCTGTACCATAAATCATATTCTTCTTCTCGCCTGTTTGAAGTAACTCTACACCATCACTAGATATAAGCGACACCATGCTTCCTTCGCCAAGTTCTAACCTACTTAGTATATCTTGAAGGTTATTCTTGTCTACATCAATGACAACACAAGCCTCTGTATCATAATAGCGTTTGATTAATCTTATCCCATAGCTTTCTGAATCTACGCCAAATACTTCATCCATATTAGAACTTTCGCCTACCCAATGATACACATTTTCTCCTTCTAGTATCCGTTTTCCCTGGTCAGTACTTTTATAGGTATCATAAAATCCTGTGACAGAATTTGCACTTGTAGATAATGAATAGACATCATTAGAAAACAAATAAATATTAGATATAAACGGTGTAGATAAGTTTTTAGAAATTAGTGTTGCTTTCTCACTATCAGTAAACTCGACTTGTCCTACTGCATCATCCGCCATCTTTCCCTTCAAATACTGAGTTAAGTTTGCATCTGTTAGATAGTCTACTGCTATAGTTTTTACATTTTCAAACCCATAACTCACATACTCTGCTGTCATATAAATAGATTTTTCTGTAGCTACTTTATAGTTTTCAATGATTCCCTTAGATGCTTTATTATAGGCTGTTACGCCTACTAGAATCACAAAACATACTGGTACAAAAAATGCCATTAATAACTGCATTTTAATGCTCTGTAGCTTCCCATATTTTTTACTATTAATCTTATCTTTCATGCCCTTCTCTCCTCTTAATAATTCTTTCGTACCCAAAACACATATGTACTATTTATCGACAATAAATAATAAAATTTTATAACTTAGTATAATTTTTATTTATTACACAAAAAAATACTCCTTAGGATTTCTCCTTTGGAGCATTTATGTTAAATAGGCTACTGCCTAACTATTATTCAATTGCAATATAATGTTTATTTTCTATTACTCTCTTCTCTTCTTTTGGAAAATCGAGTTTTAAGATACCATCTTCATATTTAGCATGAATATCTTTTTCTGTGATATTCTCACCTATATAGAAACTTCGGCTCATACTACCTGCATAACGTTCTTGTCTAATGTATTTGCCATTTTTATCTTTTTCTTCTTTATCTAGTCCTTTAGCTGCACTAATGGTTAGATAACCGTTATTAAGCTCTACATTCACTTCATCTTTCTTGAAGCCTGGTAAATCAATAGCAACTTCATAACCTTCATCTGTCTCTTTGATATCAGTTTTCATAAGTTGTTTTGCATGTTTACCATATAAAGCTTTGTCAATATCTGGGAATTTGTAATCCATCCAATCATCAAATAAGTTTTCTCCAAAAATACTAGGCATTAACATAAGTCATTCCTCCTTTTTTATAAGCGACAATGTATGCCGTGGTGAAACTAATTTTTTTGATTTTTTGAACTTGGGATTTGAGTGTTACTTTTTTATTTCCCTCTTCCTTTGTTCTGAATATAATATACCACCGTTTGTTAGCACTGTCAACAGGTGAGTGCTAATTTTTTTAAAAATTTTATAATACACCTTGCAATTACCCCTAGGGCCTTAACTCGCTATTTTCTCAATTCCACCTAATGCCATTAAAAACTCAATCACGCAAAACAAAATAAGCCCTTCCCCTTTTCAATTTTCTCTATCCTCTTTATCTTTAGTTAACAGTATTTTTATCTAACAAAAAAAGGTATAAGCTAAAATTTAGCTTATACCTTTTTGGTTACAAAATTATGCTCTTGTAACGTTTTCTGCTTGAGCGCCACGTGGCCCTTTAGTAATATCGAAGTTTACTTTTTGTCCTTCTTCAAGAGTTTTGAATCCATCTCCTTGGATAGCTGAGAAATGTACGAATACATCATCTCCATCTTCTCTTTGAATGAAACCGAATCCTTTTTCTGCATTAAACCATTTAACTGTACCTGTCATGTTGGTACCTCCTAATATAAATTTCTGCAATGAAAATGGAACTAAAAATTCACATAATATTACAGATTACATCAAGCAATGTATATAATCTCTAATAACATGTAAATCAAAATTAAAGCTATAAACAACTACTGAATATGTTATTATTATACCTTCTATTTCATGATACGTCAATTTGTATTTATTTCCTTATTAAAAATAGCACTCACACCTTTAATTCGTGAATGCTATTTCTTATCTCTTACTCTTCTTCTACTTCTTCATATCATCCTAATTTTGATAATTAACATCTTGCACTGCCGCATATGGAAAAATTTTCATTTTGCCATTATCAAGACTTTCCTTAAACATATCTATTGCATTTAAACGGTTATTTTCATATGTCTTATAATAGTAAATGCCCTTTTGTAAATCCATACATGAAGAATATAATGTCATATCTTCTTGCCCTTCTTCTGTTATCACACCACCCTTAACCATCTCAACATAATCAAGCATGTGGAAAAACTGTGCTAATGCTTCTGCATCATTCCTAATCTCCGTCATATGTGATCTTACATAAGCTATTCTTACAAATCTAGAAACAGAAGCAAAATCACCCGGCATCCCTAGCGTTCCTGCCCCTATACCAAGCCCTTTTAATTCCTTTTCTCCCCATTTTACAATGGCTGGGTGCTTAGGCTCTAACTTCATATATTCATTTAAATTCGTAACATGCCAGTCAAAGGTAGGATCATTCGTCATGACATTTACTGGATTTTCATGGACACTTAACCTTTCTTTTGTCTTTTCCACCACTAACGATTTTCCACTTTTATCTGTAATCATCCAGTGCAGCGTAGGGATTGGTGTTTTCTCATTAATAGGAACATCCACCAACTCGATATTCTCCATTTCACGTGCTACTTCCTCTACTGTATCATGGTTTGACAATACCCATAATATAAAATCATAAGGTGCAATATTTTTCTTATTCTCTTTGATTGTCTTTTCAAAATAAGCATAGCGTGCAAAATTTAATCCAGCACAGGCAAGCCCATTTTCATTCATAGCTTCAGCCATAGCAGGATGTTGATCTATCACTGCCCCCATCCCTAATATTGCTCTTTTTATATGCACGCTTTCACCTGTCACCTTATCCTGATATTGATAATTTTTGGGTAACAAAACTGGTGACTGATTAAAGTTATACGCCAAATCCATATTTCTTCCGAAAAAGATTTTTTCTTCCTTAGATTGAATACTTAGTGCTGTGCACATATTTATATACACCTCTTTCTCATTTTTCCTTTGTCATATTACATAATATTATTTATCACAATCATGATTTGTATCCTTCAAACTATCAAAGATTTCTTTAAATCCATAGTAACTACATGTGACACACAAAAAACAGCACTCACCAATATTGAATTAGTGAATGCTATTTTTAACCTTTGCGCTATTTTAGAATTATTTTTCATCCTGCTTTACTGCTTCATTTACACACCTTAGTGCATTTAAAGACCTTGGATAGCCTATAAAAGGAATGCACTGTGAAATAATATTAATTAGAAACTGTTTATCATTTCCAATTCTCATATTCGCCGCTGCATGACTAATAAGCTGCATCTCGCAGCCCCCTTGAGCATATAAAAAGCAGAAGATAATCATTTCTCTTTGTTTATGGTCTAATCCCTTTCTTGTATAATAATCACCAAAACAGTTATCTGCTAGCCATTTATTAATATGTTTAGACTCATCAGGTCCAGTCTTATAAAACGCTCTCATACCTTCTCCAAAGATATCTACCTGCGCCTGAATACCAGCTTCTAGACGTTCTTCAATAGTTGTCGTTGCCTGACTTTCTAATGGCAGCTTAATTCCTCTCGCTATAAGTATTTCATTTACGGCGTGAAGATATGGAAGTACCCTTCCTATTCCAAGATAAGCCACTGCCTGATAAACCATTTCCTTAACCTCTACTGGTGTTACGCCCAAGTTAAGTGCTGCTGGAAGCATTGCTCTAAATTCATCAATTCCCTGGCATCCCAGAAGTACTGATAAGATGCACATCATTCTTGTCTTATCGTCTAGGCCTCTTCCTTCCTCATTAATAACCTCATCAAAAGCGAAGTTGTCAAATCTCTCAATAAACTCTGGATCTGTCTCAAGAAACTTCGACACATAACCTGGAAACATTTTTTCGTGATATTTCTTAGAAAACTCTGTCCTACCCATCTTTATCCTTCTTCCTTCATACTATTATTTTACCTATAATGCACCAACAATTTTGTGAGGCACATATGGCGCTTCAAGAAAGGCAACTTCTTCTTGAGATAAGGTAATATTGAAGCTTCCGACTGCATCTTCCAAATACTTTGCTTTCGTTGCGCCAATGATAGGCGAAGCTACCCCCTTAGCCAATTGCCATGCAAGGGCAATCTGTGTCATTGTTGCATTTTTCTTTTCTGCCAGTTCTGACACACGCTGTACAATCATCATATCACTGGCTCTTGTAGCATCATATTTTCCTTCTGCTGTCACATCTGTCTTGCTTCTTAAAGTATCTGCTGACCACGTTGGGCGTGAGAGCCTTCCAGCTGCAAGTGGGCTATATGGCGTTCTAGATACTTTCTGTTCATTACAGATTGGAATCAGTTCCCTTTCATCTTCACGATAAAGGAGATTATAATGATTCTGCATAGAGACAAATTTCGTCCATCCACTTCTTTCTGCTGCATATTGCATCTTCATAAACTGATAGCCATACATGGCTGATGCCCCTATTGCACGGACTTTTCCCGACTGTACCATCTGATGTAAGGCTTCCATCGTTTCCTCGATTGGCGTATCATAATCAAAACGATGAATAATCAAAAGATCAATATAATCTGTGCCAAGTCTCTTAAGAGAGCCTTCCACTTCTCTTGGAATGGCTTCTTTAGATAACTTGCCTTCATTAAAGTAGACCTTAGTAGCAAGAATGACCTTTTCCCTTGCAATATTATTTTTAATAGCTTTTCCAAGGTACTCCTCACTTGTGCCTGCTGAATAACAGTTTGCTGTATCAAAGAAGTTGATGCCTAAATCCAATGCATGTTTAATGATTGCTTCACTTTCCTGTGGATTTAATGTCCATGCATGCATCTTGCTTGCAGGGTCGCCAAAACTCATGCATCCCACACATAAACGTGAGACTTCAATATCTGTTGTGCCTAACTTTGTATATTCCATTTTTTACCCCTTTCTCATATCCTGCTTCTATCTATGCTTGCGCCAAACTTGCTTTTTATCTTAGAACTGCTCTTATGATTCTTTGTCTGTATGCGTTTCTCCTGCTCGCCATTCTTCTACCATCTTTCGAGTTACCGGCTCACATAAGTCATAGTAATTTTCTATTTTATACTCTGTCACATCTAAACATCTTTGTAACTTTTCAATTCGACTTGTTAGATTCCTCTGTACTTCCAGTAATATTTCTCTTCTTGCTTCCTTTGTATCATTTTCGGAATGTGCCAAACGGACATACTCAATAATAGCTTCTAGTGAAGCCCCTGCTTCTTTGAATTTGAGCACAAATTCAATCCAATGAATAGCTCTTTCATCATAATTACGAATGCCTGCTGCATTTCTTGGAATGGGCGGCAAAAGGCCAATTCTTTCGTAATATCTAAGGTTATCAATAGATACACCTGTTTTTTCTGAAGCTTCTTTAATGGTCATTGGCTCTCCTCCTCCTGTCATCTTACTTTCCGATTTTTGTGCACTTTCCGATGACATCGCCTGTTCTTAAATATTCATAAGTTGGCATTTCAAATAACACAGGTTTTAATACATGATAATTAATTTTGCCTGCTTCATTTAAAATACTTTCATCTGCATAAGTTCCTGCTATGGTGCAGATAAAGTTATCAAATCCTTTTGTTTCATAGCTATCTGTAACTTCACATTCCACGCTCACCTTTGCTTCATCAATCATAGGCGCACCTGCTGCGCCAATAGTATATGTAAAAGCTTCTGATTTATCTTCTTTATTGCCACTGATGCATCCCATTTTGTCTGCCTTTGCCAGCCAATCTTCTGTAACAATATTCACAGAAAGTACCTTATTCTCTATAATGCCTTGATTGGTATAATGAGGTTTTGCAAGGCTTATCATCACATGGTCATGTCCCATAATGCCAAGATGTCCTACTAATACCCAATTTGGTTTTCCGTTTACCATAGCACCTACCACTACTAATGGACTTGGATATAATGCCAATGCTGATCCGATATTTTTTTTCATTTCACTCATCCTTTTTCTTATATCTATTTGCCTTCTCTATGGCTTATAAAAACTATATACCCTTAAGTTCACTCCAGGGCAAGAACTTTTTGTGTTAATGCCATTTTAATCTACCTATTATATTGAAGCTTTCTGCTCAAAAAAAGTGTGCTGCAAAATAAATTTTGCAGCACCTCCTCTTTAAATATTGATTTTCCTATTTATTGCTCTCTCAATAATTTGCCTAATGGTGCATTGAGCTTATTTATAAAGAACTTCACAACTACGCCTGTCAGTAAGGCTGCAATAATCGTTCCTTCTCTAGTCCCTACAATCTTTGCATCAAAAAGTACTAATGAAATACCTACTGCAAGGACTACGCAGCTTACATCAAAGACTATTTTTACATTGCCAAATTCTTTTTTTATAACCTGTGACAATGCCTTAACAAAGGCTTCTCCTGAATTCATAATTACATCGGCAATCACCGTCATAGAGATGCCAAGACCTAATACAATAGTTCCTAAAATTACCATTAAAATTTGACTTATGTATCCTTGTACCTCAAGAGATGAAACCAGCCAAAGTCCAAAGTCTGTAAACCAGCCAAATAAAAATGAAAGTGGAATCTGTAATAGTTCAAAAACTTGAAACTTGCTGCGCAGCAATAAAAACTGGCCTAATATCAAAATGCAGTTCCATATAATCAGGCAGTTTCCTAAAGAAAGGCTCATATACTTCATACTGACCACATTAGCCACTGAAGAAATAGGGGATACCCCTAATGCAGCTTTCTTTGTAATTGCCACCCCAATGGCTGCAATAAATAATCCCATAATACACATCATACATCTTTTCATCATGTTTTTTGTCATCACTAATATCTCCTTACCTTATGTAACAAGAAAGTGGTTAGCACCACATTTCTTTAGTATATAAAAATGTCCTTATCTGCTGTACTTTAAAAAACTTACTGCTCTAAGTATTCCTTAATATATGAATCAGGCCAATAGCCCCATGATTCTGTAATTATTCCCTGCTCTAACTTAAAGTTTTCTAGCGCCTCAAAGCTAATCGTCTTTCCCGTTGCTTCTATTCCCATGCAATTTCCTGTATGTACTCCTGTATACTTTATCCTAGCTGCTACTTGATCTGCTTCTTCAATAAGGTCTAATACTTCTATCTTTAAATTGGAAAACATGCCTTCTACTATTTTTAAAATCTTTACAGCATCTTGATTGCTTCTTGCACCTGCTGGACTATGATCATAATAATCATCTGCCATATGCTGCATGGCAAACTCATAATTATGCTTTTCATAGCTTTCTATAAAAAATGCTTTAACAATCTCCTTATTCGTCATCCTATCCCCTCCTATATCCTTATTATATACTTCTAACCTATCTTCAATTTATAATAATACGCTTGTTTCTCAAACATTTCTGCATATTCTCCATTTAGTGCCATCAGTTCATCATGTGTGCCTTGCTCTATAATCTGACCATGTTCAAATAAATAGATGCGGTCTGCATCCCTTGTTGTAGAAAGGCGATGACTGATAAAAATAATAGTTGCTTCTTTTGCATTATTCATCATATTGGTATTTAGCGTATATTCAGCAATAGGGTCTAGGGCAGAAGACGGTTCATCTAAAATGGCGACAGGAAGCTGCTGTCCTTTCATAAATAGCCTAGATATAGCAACCTTCTGAGCTTCACCCCCTGATAAGACCACACCGTTCTCATCAAATTCCTTAGAAACCATGGTCTCAATCCCACTTGGCAATGTCTTAAGCTTTTCGCCAAATTGTGCTTTTTCCAATGCCATTTCAACTAACTTACACTCCTCTTCATTTCTAGGGCTGTGCATCAATACATTTTCTGAAATGGGGCATAACTTTGTCTTCTGAGCCCCTTGCTCTTCATTTTGTGAGTCATATTCTAGAAACTCACGTAGATTGCCCATAAATAATCCATGCTTATTTAAAATAACCACCTGTTCCACCATATCTGAGATATTTCCTGCTACGAATTCAAGACTTGTTGCCATAGCAAGATATGCCCCAATATTAACACCCTCTCGCGTCTTAACAACCCAGGCCACATATAAAAATGGCAGTATATAAGTCATAAGTCCAAAGGTGCTCCAGCGAATAGATTCATATTTAGCGGCTTTTTTACGAAGGGCCCTGGTGCGTTCATACATCCCTTCATAGGCTTCTTCATGGCGTTTTAATAACCGGCTTGCAATATTAAAGAGCCTTAATTCTGCAGCATATTTCTTTTCATAAAATATGCGCTTCACATATGTTGCCGTACGGCCATCACGGGTATTGGAAAAATCCAGCTGATAATATAGCGATATACCTCTGGCGTATGACATTTTAAATAATATTGATGCCCCGCTGAAGAAATGTGCAGCAAAACATGAACACCGCACAATAATGCCACTAACTGTACCATTTCATTAAATGCTGTATGCTGTTCTATGCAGGTATAAATATATTTGGTAAGGTACACAAAGAAAAACACATAAAAAATATTTTCCGAAATAGCCTTGAACATGGAATATATAACGATTCCCCTATCCCCTTGCCAAATCATTTTTAATATGTAACCCACATTAAACCAAGAAGACTTTGGTTTATTTAATTGCTTCCCCATTATAACCCCCTTCCTATTGCCAATACTTATTTTTTAAACATTTCAGAATTTTAATCATACTAATTATTATATGCCATAATCCTATAAATGCAATTCTTGCTATAACATTCCTTATCTTTTAATCTTAAATTTTTAGTACCTAAATACAAAAAAAAGGTAGAAGCTAAAACTTAGCTTCTACCTTTTTTGTTACAAAATTATGCTCTTGTAACGTTTTCTGCTTGAGCACCACGTGGACCTTTAGTGATGTCGAAGTTTACTTTTTGTCCTTCATCAAGAGATTTGAATCCATCTCCTTGAATAGCTGAGAAATGTACGAATACGTCATCTCCATCTTCTCTTTCAATAAAACCGAATCCTTTTTCTGCGTTAAACCATTTAACTGTACCTGTCATGTTGGTACCTCCTAATATGAATTTCTGTAATCAAAATGGAACAAAAAAATTCACATAATATTACAGATTACATCGAGCAATGTATATAATCTCTAATAGCATGTGAATTAAAATCAACATTTAAAGCTATAAACAACTACTTAATATTTATTTAGTATACATTCTATTTCACAATTTGTCAAGCAGTATTTATTTTTTTAGCATACTATCTTTCTAAATTGCTTATTATCACTTATTAAACAAAATCTCTTCCATAATATATCTCATAACGCTCCTTATTCTGAGTCTGTTCTAATAAATATCATTCTTGTATCCGTAGATAAATCTTCTCTATACTTATATCCTAATACATTAAACGCTTTAATCTGCTCTATGTTCGATACTTGATGCTCTGCCATAAAGCGTACCATCTCCCCACGAGCCATTTTGGCCCATGTTCCTTTTTGTTTTACCTTGCCATCCACATACTCTGCAAACTCTATAGTAATAAACTTATCCTTGGGTGATAAATACTGCTCAATTGCCTTGGCATATTCTCTTGAAGCTAGATTAATAATGACATGATCTTCACTTATCACTGTACGATATAATTTATCTCCCCAAAATTCATATAAATCTTTCTTCCCCTCTACAGATAACTTTGCCTGCATCTCCAGGCGATATGGCGTAACTCCTGTAAATGGTGTAAGCACGCCATAAAATCCTGATAAGATACGCAAATGCTCTTCCACATAAGCAAGCGCCTCCTCAGTAAATACCATAGGCGCCATATGTTGATACTGCAGTCCCTCAAAAGAAAGAATTGCTGGTGTTAAACGCTCTTCTAATCTCATATCTGTAAATCTATCATAATTAAGCGCCGCTAACTTATCACTGCATTCCCAAAGTGCCTTCACTTGGGGCAATGTCATTTCCTGTATAGCCTTACAAAGCTGCTTTGTCTCCTCTAAAAATATAGGTAATCTTTGTATTTCAAAAGAATCCGTATCAATATTCATTTTCTTTGCAGGTGAAATAATAATCCTCATTGTATCTCCTTGTAGCCTTAATATTTAAGTTTTATTATATCAGTCTTCATCTATTTACTTAACCCCCACCTTATCTTTATCTCATATAGCTTAATGTTGTATTTATTTTTTTTCATCATATGTAACCTAAATTTTTAACATCATTCAAAAAGCATCCACTAAATACTTAGTGAATGCTTTTTTACTTACAAATATATTCATTCCTTCTTATATGTTATACGCCTTATTTTAATTAAATCTCTACTTTTCTTTTGTATAGAGAAACCAAATAAAACCTTGAAATATACATGTACGTAAATTGTTTTCTCTCAATGATTTCACATTGCTAAAAACTATGAATAACTAAAATTTATAAATGTGAAATCTATATATACCTTATATCTCCTATATCACAGTTCACTTTTAATCATGAATTCGCATGCCGTGTAATGCTTTTATAAACTCGGGATTACTATGGTCTACAATTTCACTATGGCCCATATCAAGTTTTGCAATTTTCTCCATTTCATCTTGAGTCAATTCAAAATCCCAAATAGCAATATTTTCTGCCATACGTTCTTTGTGAACAGATTTTGGAATCACAACAACGCCGCGTTGTACATTCCAGCGAAGTGCTACCTGTGCTGCACTCTTGCCATATTTTTCACCAATAGCAACAAGCTCTGGATTTGTAAAAATACCATATTTCCCTTCTGCAAATGGTCCCCATGCTTCAGGTACAACTTTATACGCATTCATTAATGAAATTGCCTCTGCCTGCTGGAAGAAAGGATGCAGTTCTACTTGATTTACTGCTGGGGTTACTTCCACTGTTTCACAAAAATCTGCTAGAACATGTGGATAGAAATTACATACTCCTATAGCTTTAATCTTACCAGCTTTGTATGCTTCTTCCATAGCACGATAAGCCCCATAGTAATCTCCCATAGGTTGATGTATCAGATATAAATCAATATATTCTAACTGAAGCTTAGAAAGCGACGTTTCAATTGCTACCTTTGCCCCTTCATAACTTGCATCCTGTACCCAGAGCTTTGTCGTAATGAAAAGTTCCTCTCGTGTCACACCAGACATCATTGCTTTTTTCAAAGCTGTACCAACTGCTGCTTCATTCATATAGGCTGCTGCCGTATCAATCAATCGATATCCTACAGAAATCGCATCTAATACTGCCTGCTCACACTGTAATGGATCTGGCACCTGAAATACACCGAATCCTTCTTTTGGCATCTTTACACCATTATTTAATGTTACAAATTCCATAATATATACCTCCGTGATATTTTAATATCCTCTTCTTTCCTCAACACTTGACTGCTTATACTTGGTTAAATGCGCCTTTAAAGAAAGATTCTAATTTATCAAAAGGAATTCTATCCGTCTTATCATATAAGTCAATATGCTCTGCATCATCCACCACATAGAGTTCCTTTGGCTCATTTGCTACAGCATAGGCATCTTCACTGAAGAACTTAGAATGTGCTCTATCCCCCACTACAAATAAGATTGGACGTGGCGAAATTTCATCAATATGACTTAATAAACTATAATTTAATAACGCCATATCACTTGTTGTTGTAAATCCGCCTCTGGCATTTGGATGATGGCCTCTTTTAACTGCATAAAAGCGGAACCATTCAGCAGTAATTGGATCTAATTCTTCTGGCACGCTTTCTAATGGTGTTTCTGGGAAGTATGGGATATATTCTGGATAGCCATTTTCAGCATCAACCCATCTTTGTAAAGACATTTTTTCTTTGGCAGCCTGACGTGCTTCTTTATCCATAGAATCCCTTACGGCAGCACTCATGTCATACATACTGCAAGTTGCAACAGCTTTGATTCTAGTATCAACCTGTGCTGCACTTAATGAAAATCCGCCCGAACCACAGATGCCAATCACACCTATTTTTCCTCTATCCACAAATTTTTGTAACCCGAGATAATCAACAGCTGCACTAAAGTTTTCAGAGAAAATATCAGGAGACGATACATGTCTTGGCTCCCCATTAGATTCTCCCATGAAGCTTTGATCAAAAGTTAGTACAACAAATCCTCTTTGTGCTAATTCATTGGCATAAACACATGGCCCTTGCTCCTTAACACCGCCATATGGTGCACCCACAATAATCGCAGGATGTTTATGCGCCTTATCAATCTCTTTTGAAGTATATAAATCTCCAGCAATTGTTAAGCCATAACGATTTTTATAAGACACCTGCTCTCTACTTACCTTTTCGCTTAACTTGGCAATATAACCTGTTCCCATATTAATGCCCTCCTTATTTAATATCATTTTTAATATATCTACTTCATTGACATTTTATATACTACATCTTGGAGTTCACTTTAAGTCAAGGCTTTTATGCCATCGGTCATACTATGAGCAATTTCTGAATGTCTAGTATGAATTAATCTGCCCTAATCCTCTCTTTTTCTTGTTAAAAGGTCTATATTCAAATTAGCATTTTTTTAATACAGGCATATAATCAATAGGTGCCTCAACATGTATTACCTGTTCTCCTTCAAATACTGTGTTATCTGAGGTCAGCATCCACTTACCAGCTGGAAGATATACATCACGTTCAAATTCATTAAGATGAAGTATAGGTGCTACCAAATACTCACTCCCAAACATATACTGATCACTTACTTCCCAGCATTTTTTATCCTCAGGGAATTCATAAAACATTGTACGAATAAGCGGAGAGCCATTTTCATGTGCTTCCTGATATAACGCCTTAATATAATCATGCATTGCAATGCGGATGTCATAATACTTTTTCATAATGTGATAATTATCTTCTCCATAACTCCAGAGTTCATTGGGCTGACCTGTATGTAAGTAGCCGCCTCCAAAATCTCTATCATCAAGTGGTGGTATATTGTAAGGTCCACGGTCCCCATGCATACGCATTACGGCAGAATATACTGCAAATTGATACCAACGAATCAGTAGCTGCTTAAAATCAGGATCATTTACATCATCAGTCATAAAACCACCGATGTCAGTTGTCCACCAAGGAATCCCTGCAAGCCCCATATTAAGGCCACACTGCAATTGGTCTTGCAAAGCTTCAAATGTACTTGGCACATCCCCAGACCAAATGACATTGCCATATTTTTGACTTCCAGCCCATGCACAGCGAAGCAGATTGACAACTGTGCCATCCCCTATTTTGCTCATTTCATCATAGAAAATACGACTATACATTTGAGGATACATATTACTTACTTGAAGTGCTGGTCCTATATAATAACGATAGTTTTCAAAATCATAAACACCATAATCTGGTTCTGAGTTATCAAGCCAAAAGGCATCAATACCATAATCATAATAATTCTTCTTACATACATTCCATACATAAGCTCTTGTCTCAGGATTAAATGGGTCTATCTCAACACAGTCACCTTGATAATCATAGGTTTGCATAGCCCCTCGCTCAGTCTTAATCAAAAGCCCTCTTTCCATCATAGGGCCAAAGTTTTCACTCTTGCGATCTACAGATGGCCATACTGAAACGATTACCTTAATACCCATAGCATGGAGTTCATCAACCATTGCCTTAGGGTCCGGCCAATACTTTTCATCGAACTTCCAGTCTCCCTGCACTGTCCAGTGGAAGAAATCAATTACAATCTGGTCAATTTTGATGCCCTCCTTCTGATACTGACGCGCAACTGTAAGTACTTCATCTTGACTGCGATAACGAAGTTTACACTGCCAAAGTCCCATTAAATCCTCTGGAAACATAGGTACATGTCCTGTTGCATTTGTATATGAAGCCATGATTGTCTTAGGCGTATCACCTACAGTAATCCAGTAATCCATTTCCTTAGTAGAATTTGAAGTCCACTCCGTATAATTATTTGCGAAGGTAACCCTACCAACTGCCGGATTGTTCCAAAGCATACCATATCCTAGTGAGGATATATAGAATGGAACAGAATTCTGGGAATTGCGCTGTGCAAGTTCTAATACATTGCCTTTTAGATTCAAATAAGGTTGCTGGTACTGCCCCATACCAAATATCTTTTCACCATCATTACTATCAAATTTAAGATTCAAGGTATAATCACTCCCTCCAATTATGCCTTTCCACTCACGATTAATTAGCTTTAAGCAACGACTTCCCTTTGAAATAGTCCCATCATAAGAGCGGTAGTATTCTCGAAGAATAAGTTTTTCATCCTTAAAGAATGAAATAATCCCTACAAAATTAACTTCTGCCCTAATGTGACCATTGGTAATTGAAGCATATTCTCTCTTATCAATTGTGCCATCCCCTACCCAGTGATCTTTCTCATAAATATCCACTACTGTCTGACTAACAGGCACCTCTTCAGTCAAAGCCCATACATGCTTAGTAAAGTCAGGAAACATTGTTGCACGCACACGAAAAGAATCCTTGCCCCAAGCTTCGATACGGACAGTTTCCCCTTGACGTTTAAACACTAACGCACCATTGTCATTCATAAATTGCATATTATTATCCCCCTCATCATTTTAGCTACAACTATAGCTACAATTTTATCTATTTAAACACACATCTAATAACATTATAATGATTGTAATTATACGTCACTACATCATATATGCTGAAAACTAACACAATAATGATATATTTATAAGGGGTATCGTCATGAAAAAAAATAGTGAATTACTACAAGAAAAAACGCCACATGGCAATGCATTATTTCCGTTAATGGTTCATGAAATCAGTACAAATCCAGAAATAACAGAACGAATAGGTTGCCACTGGCATAGGGAATATGAAATATTGGTTATAACAAAAGGCAAAGCGCAATTTCAAATTGAAGATAAGATGATTTCTATTCAGGAAAACGGCATACTGTTCATAAAGTCCGACCATCTTCATTCAATGGTCGCTGCACCTGGGATGCCTCTAGACTTTTATGCCATTGTATTTCACCTAGATTTACTTAACAGTCATATTAACGATGCTACACAGCAAAAATATATTGATCCAGTTAATAATGATACATTATCATTCCCAGATTATATCCTGCCTAAAGAGGAATGGGAAAAACAGCTCCTGGAGAAATTAAACAATGCGAGAAGATTATTTGATACCAAACAAATAGGCTATGAACTTCTCATAAAAGCATGTCTCTATGAGATATGGTATTTGTTATACATGCATGCAACACAAAATATATTACAGCGTGAAAAACAAGTTGATTACAAAATTGTTCTTATTAAATCAATGATTACCTGGATTCAGGCCAACTATACTGAGCAGATTTCCTTAGAAAAAATGTCTGCCCAGTTTCATATAAGCAAAGGGCAACTATGTAGATTCTTTAAAGCCATGACTAAAATGTCCGTTATCGAATATATCCATTATTATCGCATTAGCAAAAGTATCACCTTACTTGATTCCACAGATAAAACAATTAGCGAAATTGCATTTGATGTAGGATTTCATAATGTGAGCTATTTCAATAAGATTTTTAAATACTATATCCATTTGACCCCTATGGCATATCGAAAATCCACACTTCGTGAAAACAGCTTCTTTCATGAAGAAATGCACCATGTCCCATAGCATTTATTATATTGCGACTCGGTAAAAGCTCAAAAATTGCACCGTAAAATATATAGAAAGACTCATAATCTACTCTATTTTTGAAAAAAATCTTATATAGAGTTCTTTAGTAATTCTTTATATGGTAAACTTATTTATATGAAGCACATACTAAAGGTCTTCTAGAAAAAACTTAAATTTCACATAAAAAGGAAGTCGAAAAATGAAAATTGGATTTGATAATTACAAGTACCTAAAAATGCAATCGGAACACATTCGAGAGCGTATTAGTCAATTTGGTGACAAGTTGTATCTGGAATTTGGTGGAAAGTTATTTGATGACTATCATGCATCACGTGTCCTTCCAGGCTTTGCACCTGACAGCAAACTACAGATGTTACTACAACTATCTGATCAAGCAGAAATCATTATTTCTATCAATGCTGCGGATATTGAAAAGAATAAGGTGAGACATGATTTAGGCATTCCCTATGATCAAGACGTTTTACGCCTCATTGAAGTATACAGAGAAAAGGGCCTCTACGTTAGTAGTGTAGTAATTACTCGTTACACAGGTCAGGCCTCTGTAAATCTATTTCAAAGTAAATTAGAGCACATGGATATCAGAGTATACCGTCACTATTCTATAGAAGGTTATCCTAACAATATCTCTCACATCATCAGCGATGAAGGCTATGGCAAAAATGATTATGTAGAAACAACTCGCCCATTAGTAGTTGTTACTGCACCAGGGCCAGGAAGCGGTAAGATGGCTACTTGCCTTTCTCAATTGTATCATGAAAACAAACGTGGTATAAAAGCTGGATATGCTAAATTTGAGACTTTCCCAATTTGGAATATCCCTCTAAAACATCCTGTGAACTTAGCTTATGAAGCAGCTACTGCAGATCTTAATGATGTCAATATGATTGATCCTTTCCACCTAGACGCCTATGGTATCACTACAGTAAACTACAACCGCGATGTTGAAATTTATCCTGTACTTGAAGCCATGTTTGAAGGAATTTATGGTAGCTGTCCATATCAATCTCCAACAGATATGGGGGTAAATATGGCTGGTAACTGCATCATTGATAATGAAGTTTGTGAAGAAGCTTCTAAGCAAGAAATCATCCGTCGCTACTACCAATCTATGAACCGCTTAATCAAAGATGAAGCTACTAAAGATGAAATATACAAAATCGAGCTGTTGATGAAACAAGCTAAAATCACTACTGCTGATCGCCCAGTTGTACCTGTTGCTAACAAATTAACCACTGAAACCGGATTACCTGCTGCTGCATTAGAACTTCCAGATGGTACGATTGTTACTGGTAAGACTGGTGACCTTCTCGGTGCTTCCTCTGCTGTTTTATTAAATGCAGTGAAAGTACTCGGCGGCATTGATGATTCAATTCATCTCATCTCTCCTTACTTTATAGAACCAATTCAAACGCTAAAAACAGATTATCTCGGTAGTAAAAATCCTCGCTTACATACAGACGAGATTCTAATTGCACTTTCTATGTGTGCTGTCACTGACCCAAATGCCAGATTAGCCTTAGAGCAACTTCCAAAGTTAGCTGGCTGCCAGTTACACACTACCGTAGTCTTATCTCCTGTTGATATGAAAACTTTCAAGAAACTTGGCATTGAGTTTACTAATGAAGCAATTTATGAGGATAAAGCGATTTAATCCTTTGTTAATAAAAATGATTCTGCAACGTATACCCTAAAACGGTAGGTTTTGTAAAGAAACTTTGTATTTATTAACATACAAAAAAATAGCATTCACTAACCTTAATTAGTGAATGCTATTTTTTCCGCCTAGACTTCTTTATTGTATATTTCTAATGCATGTTGGCACGCTTCCCATTGTTCCATAAGCATGATTAAAGTTTCTTCCTTTGCATCTATCTTTTCTTGAATTTCTCCTAGTCTTGAATAATTTGAAGCATTGTGAGGCGCCATAATTTCTAATTTTAATGCTTCAATTTCCTCCTCACAGATTGCCACACTTTCTTCTGCTTTCTTTACTTTTCTTTCGAGTTTTGCACGTTCTTTCCCTGGATTATTATCCTTTTTCCCGCTATTTTCGTTTGTCTCACGCATTACGGGTATCGGTGTACCTGTAATTGATTTTTTAGCCGTTACATCATTGTCCTTATTTTCTACCTCTCTTGCTTTTCCTTCTAAATATTCCTCATAGCCATATTCATAAAAATCCGTCTTTCTATTTGGCTCAAATACTAATAATTTATCTGAGATTTGTTTAATGAAATAGCGGTCATGTGAAACAAATAAAACAGTTCCCGTATAATCTTTTAGCATCTGCTCTAAAGTTTCTTTCCCTATAATATCCATATGATTCGTAGGTTCATCTAATATCAAGAAATTAGGTTTCGTGGTTAATATCTTACAAAGTGCTAAACGCACTCTTTCTCCACCTGATAACATGCTAATTTTCTTAAATACATCATCCCCTGTAAAAGCAAACGCCCCTAATGCACTTCTTACTTCTGTTTGCGTCATATTAGGAAATTCATTCCAATAATCATCTATCACCTGCTCCTCACTGGTATATTGTGCCATTTGCTGATCAAAGTAACCGATTTTTACACGAATACCATAGTGATATTCTCCGCCTAAAGCAGGTAGCTTTTCTGTCACCGTTTTTAAAAAGGTAGACTTCCCAAGTCCATTACCACCTATAATGCCCATCTTCTGTCCTTTTTCTAAAGACATATTCACCGTGGAAAGTACTTTTCCTGCCTCATATCCTATCGCCAAGTCTTTAACCGTTAATACTTCTTTTCCCGTCTCCACTTCTGGATTAAAATGGGCATGGAAAGTCCTCGTATCATAGCGTTCTGGTGCTGCAACGCGTTCCATATGTTCGATTTGTTTCATTTTAGACCTTGCCATAGACACCTTTGTAGGATGATGCTTAAATTTATCAATGATAGCTTGTAACCTTTTAATTTCCTTCTGTTGCAACTCATAATCTTTCGCTTGCTTGTCCCAATTTTGTCTTTTCTGTGCCATAAAGGCCGTATAATTTCCCTTATATCTTGTAGTCTTCCCATATTCAATTTCATAAACTACATCCACTATGTTATCTAAAAACATACGGTCATGAGATACGATAACAACTGCCTTCTTATACCCTTTTAGATACGTTTCTAACCACTTAATCGTTTCAATATCCAAGTGGTTAGTCGGCTCATCTAAAAGTAAAATATCTGGCTTTTCAAGTAACATTTTAATAAAAGCAATCTTAGTTTGCTGTCCACCTGAAAAGGCACTAAGGGGCTTTAATTTATCTTCCTGTGAAAAACCAAATTGGCGAATCATCGTCTCATATTCTTTTTCATAATAATAACCGCCTATATCCGTAAAATGTTCTTCCATTTTGGTATACGCTAAAATATTTTCTTCACTTGGATGCTTTTCCATCCTCTGACGCCTTTGTTCTAACTCCTTTTGCATTTCTATATAAGGCTTAAATACCTTCCGAATTTCTTTTTCCATTGATAAGTTTACATCTTCAAAGGTCATTTGCTTTAAGTAACCAATAGTTGGATTACCTGACTTTGCAATGAAAATATCTTCATCACTATCTCTTTTCGTTAAATCTACTTCTCCTGAAATTAATTTAAGCAATGTGGTCTTCCCACACCCATTTCTTCCAACTACTGCAATTTTTTCTGTATCTCTGATTTCAAAATTAATATCCTTTAAAATGACATCTGCAGCAAACGCCACGCAGCCATGATTTATCCTATATTGCATATCTTACCCCTTTTTAAATAGAGCTATAATAGCCCTGTTTCTTTATAACTATCTTCCTTTAAACACAGCCTACTTTTCTAAACATTCTACCATTATCACTTAGCAATTCCAAGCCTTACATTTTCATATTTTAAAAAAGAACTGGACACTTATTTTAGTGTACCAGTTCCTCGTAGCTATTTCTTTTCATATGCCGCTACTGCTTTATTATATTCATCAGCATCTGCAATCTCTTCTACAATAACATCGCCATCTTCAGCATTATGATAACGATAAATATATACGCCGTCTTTGATTTCATCTTCTTCAATTAAAGATACAGCCATATACTTTTTACGTCTTACTTCAAAAGTATCAATAATTGCAAACTCTCTCTCCGTTCCATCTGATACTGGCATAGTAATTACTTCATATTCATTCATTGCATTGTCTCCTATTGTCTCACTTTAGTCTTTAAGTAACATTATATTCTACGGCTAAAGTAATTGCAATTATGCACGAATCACTTTAATCCTAAATATTAATCAATATTTTAAAAATGGACTTGAACCCTAAATTTTATTACACTTATAGTTTTCAACAAAGGGTTCAATATATTCCTGTATAAACTCAATACGATCAAAAACTGCTGGTTTAAATGTAGATGTTACAGAAATAACTATTTGTGCAGAAGTATTTATATAAAGTACATTTCCGCCATCTCCAATAGCCGCATAAATGTTTTTTTCCGCATCTACTATCCACCATAAATACCCGTATGCCATATTGTTAAAACGCTTTCCGCATTGTACAAACGCTGTGGTACTCCTTTGAATCCACCAGGAAGATACTATTTGTTTTCCCTGATAAACACCCTTATCAAGACACATTTGACCGATTTTCACTAGTTCCTTAGCAGATAGACATAACCCAAACCCAGCCGTTGCTATTTGATTTGAATCGCAAAACCATATCTCTTTCTTTGGACTCTTTGATGTGACAAAATCTATATGTTCCGCTTTACTCTTTACACTAAAGCTAGCACGTGGTGCAATCCCTAGTGGTTCAAAAAGAAATCTATTTGCAAATTCTATTGTAGCTAGCCCACTAACTTTGGTTATAATCGCACTTAGTATCTGAATACCCAGCGTTGAATATTTAAATTCCCCAGTAATTCCTGCCCTTCCCCCTAGCAGATTAAGAACTGCCTTTGTCCAATCTTCACTCTTACACACCTTTGTCCAAGGTTCAGATTTGTATTTATACGGCGCAGTCATTGTAAGTAGATGCTCAAGCGTTACATGCTGTATCGTTTTTTCCCCACGTTTTATTTGATAATCTGGAAAAAAGTCTAACACTTTCTGCTGCGTACTTTCAATAAATCCTTTATCAATTGCAATACCTATAAGAAGAGACATAATACTTTTTGTTGCTGATGCAATATGAAAGGCATTTTCCTTTGTTATATCATGCCATGTATCACTATATACCATCACACCCTTTTTTAAAGCTACAATTTGGCATATATTACATTGTTCTTTTAAAACTATATGATGCAATTCCTTTTTATCCATAACGCTTTTCATCTCCTTATATATAGTGATTATGAAAATGTTAGTTCGAACTATTTGTTTATTGGATATCCTTTATATAGGTTATATCTATTTAAAATTTTTTTCAATGAAAAATAGCATCCACCAATTTTAATTAGTGAATGCTATTTTTATCTCCATACTTCCTCATTTCTTTTTCCACTCTCTACTTTAAATAAGCACGCCTGCTTTTAAAGAGAACTGTCATAACACACTTTCTAATCGTTACAACACCTAGACACATAGTCCCCATAAATAGCCTCCCAGTATTTAACGCCCTTTAAAAACGAGTCATACACCCTAACAGGAGAGCTTGCTTAAAGTATAGATTTTCCAAAGATCAGAAGAAGTGGGAGGCTGTCCTTTTCCCCTTGCTACATATAAACTGCCTCAAGCAGTTCGGGTCCCCGCAAAGTTCAAAGGCCTTCTGAGAATTTTATTTTTAAATTTATAAAAAGGTTGTACTTACGTAGCTTTTCCTATCTTAGTAGTCCACTTGGCATCGTCGCAGCCGTCAGTATTAATAGTGCGCGTATGAAAACGTTAGATATCGCTACTTTAGGATTAAAGAGTAAGCTGTGTGGCGGATACTTTGTTGGAGCTGCTTTGCTTGTACACTTAAGTATATGTCATAGAAAAGGTACATTCCCTATAGTTTTTTTAATCATCTTCCCCACTCCTGTTTGGAAGCATTGCAGTAATATCTTTTGCTAATTGCAACATATGGATTAGATTATCAAAAGCTTCCATATCCATATCAAAATAATAATAATTTTTTGTTCCCTCTCGACGCATTTTAATAATCCCTGCATTTTTTAATATTTGTAAATGATGGGATACCGCAGGCCTTGAAAGATTTGTCTTTTCTGTAATGGTACCAACTCTAACACCACTACATTCTTTAATCTGTAACATCTCCAATATCAAATGTTGTCTATTTTCATCTCCAATTGCATTTAGTATTTTCTTGCAGCTTGCAAATCCTTCCGCTAACTCTCTGATGTTCTCTTCTATATCCATTTATCTACTCCTTACTTTATCTTATGGCCTGATACTGCTTCAAAATGATATTTCACAATTCCCAAGTCAAGCTTTGTATAAAACCCTAAACCAGCCTTTACTGACACCTGATTATTTTAGAAGCAAAAATAAAACTTCTGCTGGTTCATGGCTGTTGGTGCAAGCAATGCTGCTTCCATACCTTTTAAAAACCAACTAGGCTGACCTTCTCCCAGGTTACATACTTGTGCCAAATCCTTATTCTTATGTGGCATTCCCTGTGTCTGTCCATACCCAAGTGCGATAACGCACACAAGCTTTTCACCTTTGTCTATTTTGGCTGCACATTTTCCTTTTCCATAAGTCATAGCCACCCAACATGTATTCAGCCCAAGCTCCTGTGCCTTCAAGACAAGCTTTTCTCCATAGTATCCTGCTATTTCCTCTAATGTCTCAGAATTCTTTCCCACAAGTGCAATATAATTTGTTACACCAGTAAACTTTCCGTAACGTGCCATCATTGTATCAAAGCATTTATCTTCATCGTAAATAATCTGTATATGCAATCCACTCTCTTTATTACAATCATCTAAACATGCCTTTAATTCCTTACGAATACTTTCTTCGATTTTTCTATCCTGATATTGTCTTACACTATGTCTTGCTTTCATAATATCTAGTAATTCCATCATTCAATCCTCCATTATACATTGTTTAGTTCATTGGTTTGAACAATTATAACATATTAATTTTTATATAATTTAATGGTAAAGAAAATCGAGACGAATAATTCCCATCATTTCCATGCACTATATACAAATTATAAAAGTAGCGTCATAATGTAATTTTTTGTATCATTTCTCCCGTGTACAAAATAACTATTTCTCGTATAGTTCTTAATAACTTTTATCGACATATTTATAGTTGACTGTCGGGCTAGTAGCCATGTAAGAATATATTAATGCAGCTAATTTTCAAAAAAGAATACATTAGCAGGTGTTCCGTCATCATAATCAACTTCACAATTCGGATAACCTTCTACCACTTCGTATTTTCCTTTTGTATATTCATCTACCACAGTATTCCAAAAATGTACAGACGCAAGGTTATGTGGATGACACTTGAGCTGCCATCTACCATGGTGTTTATCTAAAACTTGAAATGCAGCATTTCGGCCATATCCACTTCTTCTGTATTTATACATTATAAAAAACTCTGAAAGGCAAAAATCTGTTGTTTTCTCTGGCACTTCCGGATAATCACTGATCATTACAAAACCGGCTAATCTATCATCAACTTTTATTAAGTATGGATACCTGTTTTTCTCAGTTAAATAATAATCAAGCCATTCATAATTATATAGACCATCATCATTAACATCTGTTTTCTCCCATTGTGAGAATTCATATAGATATTTTTCCAAAAGATTAAATAACACTGCTTTCTCTTTTTCAGTTACTTCAATCAAATCAACCATAAAAATTTATTTCCTTTCACAAATTCTTATTTGTCTAACTGATAACATACTATCGCAAACACCCTATATTTTCAATAAATCACATGCTACTATGCTTATAAAAATGAAAAATCCTCAAGGTAAGTGGACTATTAGATTGGGTGCCAAGTTGAGTTTCAAGTTGGCTTCGGTGTTGGTAGCAGTGCGTAGAAAGTAATTTGACTAAAACCATGTCAAATTATTCTTTACACGGGCTTCGCATTATAAAAAAATACAGGCATCAACTACCTTATGAGAGCGAGCTCTTTTGCTTGGTTTCTGCCTTGCTTCGGTGTTGGTAGCAGTGCGTAGAAAGTAATTTGACCAAAACCATGTCAAATTACTTTCTACACGGGCTCCGCCCTATAAAAAAATACAGGCATCAACTACCTTATGAGAGCGAGCTCTCAACGGTAGTTGATGCCTGTATTTTTTTGCATTGCTACAAGCTTACGTGATTATTCAAACTCAATCGTTGCAGGTGGTTTTCCTGTGCAGTCGTATAAGACACGGTTAACCCCTTTAACTTCGTTTACGATTCTAGTAGTAACTTTTCCAAGTACTTCCCATGGTAAGTCTGCTGATTCTGCTGTCATGAAGTCGCTTGTTGTTACGGCACGTAGTGCTACTGCGTAGTCGTATGTTCTTTCGTCACCCATTACACCTACTGAACGCATGTTAGTAAGAGCTGCGAAATATTGGCCTAAGTTTTTGTCTACGCCTGCTTTGGCAATTTCTTCTCTGTAAATCCAGTCAGCGTCTTGTACGATGCGTACTTTTTCTGCTGTTACTTCTCCGATAATACGGATTCCGAGACCTGGGCCTGGGAATGGTTGTCTAAATACTAAGTATTCTGGGATACCGAGTTCAAGACCTGCTTTACGTACTTCATCTTTGAAGAGAAGTCTAAGTGGTTCAACGATTTCTTTGAAATCTACACAGTCAGGAAGTCCACCTACATTGTGGTGTGATTTGATGACTGCTGATTTACCAAGTCCACTTTCGATAACGTCTGGGTAGATTGTTCCTTGTACTAAGTAATCTACTGCACCGATTTTTTGTGCTTCTTCTTCAAATACACGGATGAATTCTTCACCGATGATTTTTCTCTTAGCTTCTGGTTCTTCTACGCCTTTTAATTTTTCGTAGAATCTTTCTTGTGCATTTACACGAATGAAGTTAAGGTCATAGTGTCCTTCTGGTCCGAATACTGCTTCTACTTCGTCCCCTTCATTTTTTCTAAGTAAACCGTGGTCTACAAATACGCATGTAAGTTGTTTTCCGATTGCTTTAGAAAGAAGTACTGCTGCTACTGATGAATCTACTCCACCTGATAATGCGCATAATACTTTTCCATCGCCAATTTTTTCACGAAGTGATGTAATAGTAGCTTCTACGAATGAATCCATTCTCCAGTCGCCTTCACATTCACAGATGTTTTTAACGAAGTTTGAAAGCATTGTCATACCTTCTTGTGTGTGCATAACTTCTGGATGGAATTGTACTGCATAAATGCCTTTTTCAGCATTTTCCATAGCTGCTACTGGACATACTGGTGTATGTGCTGTCACTTTGAAGTCTGCTGGTGCCTCAGCAATATAATCTGTATGGCTCATCCAACAAATTGTAGAAGGTGATACACCTTCAAATAATTTAGATGTTGTATCTACATTTACTTCTGTTTTTCCATATTCACTTACAGGCGCTGTTTCTACCTTACCACCTAAAAGGTGTGCTGTAAGCTGAGAACCATAGCAAATTCCAAGTACAGGAATACCTAATTCGAAAATTTCTTTACCACAAACTGGTGAATCTGCTGCATATACACTATTAGGACCACCTGTAAAGATAATCCCTTTAGGATTCATTTCTTTAATTTTTTCAAGACTAATATTATAAGGATGTACCTCACAATATACATTATTTTCTCTTACACGTCTTGCGATTAATTGGTTGTACTGACCACCAAAATCTAGAACTATTACCAGTTCATGCTTCATTTCTTTCTTCCTCCTTAAATTTACCACAAATCCAACCATCATTGATTCTCTTGGTCTTTTATATTTCTACTATATTACACTATTTTCACAAATTTTTCTAGATATATTTAATCATTTATTACTTTTTATGACAACAACTACTTACCATCAACTAAAAAGTACACTTTCCTCTTCCTAGCAAATATCTTTAATATCTTTCAGCTATACTTAAGCTCTTACCCAGGCACTCTCCACCCTCGGCACCTTTTTCAACTATATCGAAGCTCTTACTATGAAGTAGGAAACAGAGTTTGTGGTATCTGTAGCATTGGTTGCGGAGTGAGTTTTATAACCTCTTAGCAATATTAGTAATATCCTTAACTATTCATTGCTACAACTCATTACCCCTCCATGCACCCAACCTCTTCTCGTGCACCCTTTTTCAACTATGGGGTAGTGCATTATCTAGGAATTAGAAATTTGGAGGATATAAGCCCTCCAAATTCCGGTCTCTCCTAGTAATCTACACTATAGTTAGGTGCTTCTTTTGTAATTTGGATATCATGTGGATGACTTTCTTTAAGACCAGCACTTGTAATTTTCACGAACTGTGCTTTTTCTCTAAGTTCATCAATTGTTCTAGCTCCAGCGTATCCCATACCTGCGCGAAGTCCACCTACCATTTGGTATACTGTATCCGCTACATAACCTTTATAAGCTACACGTCCTTCTACACCTTCTGGAACTAATTTTTTAGCATCTTCTTGGAAGTATCTATCTTTGCTACCTTTTTCCATAGCTGCAATTGATCCCATACCACGGTATACTTTGTATTTTCTTCCTTGGTATAATTCAACTGCTCCTGGGCTCTCTTCACAACCAGCAAGCATTGACCCCATCATACATACGCTAGCACCCATACCGATAGCTTTAACTACGTCCCCAGAATATTTAATACCACCATCAGCGATAACTGGTACCCCATATTCTGCTGCAGCTTTTGCACAATCTTCGATAGCTGTGATTTGAGGTACCCCTACACCAGCTACAACGCGTGTTGTACAAATAGAACCAGGTCCAATACCTACTTTAACGCAATCTGCACCAGCTTCAATAAGTGCTCTTGTAGCTTCTGCTGTTGCTACATTACCTGCAATGATTTGAAGTTCTGGATATTTTTCTTTTACTTTTTTAACTGTATCAAGTACACCTTGTGAATGTCCGTGCGCTGTATCAATTGTGATAACGTCAACTTTAGCTTTTACAAGCGCATCTACACGGTCTAAAATATTTGCTGTTACGCCTACTGCCGCACCTACTAAAAGTCTACCTTGTGCATCTTTTGCAGCTTTAGGATACATAATTGCTTTTTCAATATCTTTGATTGTAATAAGACCTTTTAAATTACCTTCTGCATCTACGATTGGTAATTTTTCAATACGGTGTTCAGAAAGAATTGCTTTAGCTTCTGCTAAATTTGTTCCTTCTGGTGCTGTAATAAGATTTTGGCTTGTCATAACTTCTTTGATTTGACGGTTGTGATTTGTTTCGAAACGTAAGTCACGGTTTGTTAAGATACCCACGAGTTTTCCGTCCTCAGTAATTGGGACACCTGAGATTCTGAATTTCGCCATAAGTTCATTTGCTTCATATACGAAGTGTTCTGGGCTTAATGAAAATGGATCTGTGATAACACCATTTTCTGAACGTTTAACTTTATCTACTTCGTCTGCCTGTTCTTCAATTGACATATTTTTATGGATGATACCAATACCACCTTGTCTAGCAATAGCTACTGCCATTCTTGCCTCTGTTACAGTGTCCATTCCTGCACTCATAAAAGGCACATTAAGTCTGATTTTTTTAGTAAGATTAGTTGATAAGTCTACTTCCTTAGGTAATACATTAGAATATCCTGGAACTAATAAAATATCATCAAATGTGATACCATCTTTTATAATCTTTGCCATTTTACTGCCTCCCAAAAGTTATGCTAATTGTTTTTCTTTTCAAAATAAAAGTCGAACATTAAAACAATAATATTATATTTCGTACACTTTATCATATTTTCTGTGATATTGTCAAGCGATATCGGACATTCTAAAAAACCTTGTATATTTTGTCACCTTCTCTCCCTTTTTTCTCCAATTCCTTGTAAAAAAACATGAGAGCGTCGAAAAACACCAAATTTTTCTTCACTCTCATCAATACTAAATATTCGATTTCTTCCCATTTCCGTACGCAACTCACGGACATATGTTTACTACTTTTCATCCACTTATTCAAACTCTTTCTCTTTCCTTTTACGCCTTGGTTTTTTCCATCCTCATTTCTCTTTTTCAACTCTCTCTCTCATAATTTACTTCCCACATAGAAATATTTACAAAATCAAATGCTTGTAACTAAGAAGTTGGAAAGGTACCTACTGCTGGCCTACACACGAAGTAGTTTGTCTTGCTCTTTTACCCACCACTCAGAATATTTGCAGAATTAAAGGCTTGTAACTAAGAAGTTGAGGCTCTCTCCTGCTGATAGTCTACATACGGAGTAGTTTCTCCCATTCTTTTACCCACCACTCAGAATATTTGCAGAATTAAAGGCTTGTAACTAAGAAGT
>NZ_CEVXFV010000037.1:0-43953 GCF_982396655.1 Cellulosilyticum sp.
TATATTTATTTTGTTTTAAAAAAAGAAGAGAAATTTTTATTTCTCTTCTTTTTTTAAGTTTAATTTTTGTATTTTATTGCCATTTTCAATTTATAAGGTGGTTGTTTTTGTTCTGTCGTATCTTTTATGCTGCCGACTCAAGCGAAACAACAAGTTCTTCGCCATTGTAATCTACAACAAATGTTGAAAATGGCTGAACTTCTTCTGCAATCAACTTACGTGCAATTAATGTCTCTACTTTACGTTGTAAGAATCGTTTAAGTGGTCTTGCACCAAATACAGGATCAAACCCTTGCTTTGCAATATAATGTTTTGCAGCATCCGTAAGCCTTACAGAAAGCTCTTGATCTTTAAGACGTTTGTTAAGATCTTTTGCAAGTAAGTCTACAATCTGTATAATTTCAGTTTGATGAAGTGGTTTATAAAGTACAATTTCATCTAATCGGTTTAAAAATTCTGGTCTAAAGTGTGTTTTTAATAAATTATTAACATTTTCTTCTGCTTCTGCACTAATGTTACCCTTTTCATCAATTCCCTCTAATATCATTTGTGAACCAATATTAGAAGTTAAAATAATAATTGTGTTTTTAAAGTCTACTGTACGTCCTTTAGAATCTGTAATACGTCCATCATCTAATACTTGAAGTAATACATTAAACACATCTGGATGTGCTTTTTCAACTTCATCAAATAGAATAACTGCATAAGGTTTACGTCTTACGGCTTCTGTTAATTGTCCACCTTCATCATAGCCTACATATCCTGGAGGTGCGCCAATGAGTCTTGCCACAGAATGTTTCTCCATATATTCACTCATATCAATACGAATCATACTGTGTTCATCATCAAATAATGCTTCTGAAAGTGCTTTAGCCAGCTCTGTTTTACCTACACCTGTAGGCCCTAGGAATAGGAATGAACCAATTGGCCTTCTAGGATCCTTAATACCAGCTCTTGAACGGAGGATTGCATCTGTTACCTTTTCCACTGCTTCATTTTGACCAATCACACGTTTATGCAAAATATCATCAAGATGAAGTAATTTTGTACGTTCACTTTCCATTAATTTTGTAATAGGAATCTGAGTCCATCTTGCAATAATCTTTGCAATTTCTTCTTCATTTACCTTATCACGAAGTAATTTGTCATCGCCATTAGCATGTACTTTTGCCTCTGCTTCTTCTAATTGTTTTTTTAGTGATGGAATTGTACCATATTTAAGTTCAGCAGCTTTATTATAATCATATTCTCTTTCTGCCTTTTGCATATTTGCTGTTGCTGTTTCAATTTGTTCTTTTAATGCACGCACATTAGTAATCATCTGTTTTTCATTTTCCCACTGTGCTTTCATACTTCTAAATTTCTCACGAATTTCAGCCAGTTCTTTTTGTGTTTCAGCTAAGTTTTGTTTAGAAATTGGGTCATCTTCTTTTTTTAGTGCTGCCTCCGCAATTTCAAGTTGTAATTCTTTACGTGCAATTTCATCTAATTCTGTAGGCATAGAATCAATTTCTGTACGGAGCATTGCACAGGCTTCATCCACAAGGTCAATCGCTTTATCTGGTAGGAATCGGTCTGAAATATAACGGTCTGAAAGAGTTGCTGCTGCAATAAGGGCATTATCTTGTATTTGTACCCCATGATAAATTTCGTAACGTTCTTTAATACCTCTTAAAATAGAAATAGTATCTTCCACAGTAGGTTCATCTACCATAACGGGTTGGAAACGTCTTTCAAGTGCTGCATCTTTTTCGATATATTGACGGTATTCGTTAAGTGTAGTTGCACCGATACAGTGAAGCTCACCTCTTGCAAGCATTGGCTTTAAAAGGTTACCTGCATCCATAGAACCCTCTGTTTTACCTGCACCTACAATAGTATGAAGCTCATCAATAAAAAGTATAATTTTGCCTTCACTCTTTTTAATTTCCTGAAGGACTGCTTTAAGACGTTCTTCAAATTCACCACGATATTTAGCCCCTGCTATAAGCGCTCCCATGTCTAGTGAAAAAATACGGCGATCTTTTAAGCTTTCTGGAACATCACCTTTTACAATACGTTCAGCAAGACCTTCAGCAATAGCAGTTTTACCAACCCCTGGCTCACCAATTAATACAGGATTATTTTTAGTTTTACGAGAAAGAATACGAATCACATTACGTATTTCACTATCACGCCCAATAACAGGATCTAACTTATGCGCTCTTGCACGTTCTACAAGATCATATCCATATTTATTAAGCACATCATAAGTACCTTCTGGCTCTTCACTTGTTACACGACTACTTCCTCTTACTGCACCTAAAACCTCTTTAAATCCCTTAGTTGTAATATGATAGGCCTTAAAGATACTATCTAACTGCGAATCCGCCTTTTCAATAAGGGCAAGCATGATATGCTCTACAGATATATATTCATCTTGCATTTTATCTGCAAGCTTTTCACTATAGTTTAAAGCAACATCTACGCTATTTGAAACATATATCTTATCTATCTCACGCCCAGGTCCGCTTACTCTTGGAAGTCTACTTACAACATCTGCTACAGATTGTAACATTGCCTCTAAGCTAACATTCATCTTAGTCATAAGTTGAGGGATAAGTCCCTGTTCTTGTGTTAGAAGGGCATATAAAAGATGCGCTTGTTCAATTTGATTATTTTGATGTTCTACGCCGATTTGTTGTGCACGGCTAATTGCTTCAATAGAACGTTTTGTAAATTTTTGTGTATTCATAATGTATGCCTCCTTTTATTTATTACTCTATTTTTCGCTTATTATTTTTTAACTTAAAATCTAAATGAGTATTTTAAGGGATTTACAATAACTTTCATATAAATTAACGATTTCTTCTGGTGATTCAATACCTTTTTCAATTTGTGTAAAGAAAATACGCAAGCCTTGATCTAAAAGCTTTATATAATCAGATAAGTAACCTGCTAAATATGGATAATTTTGAGGTGTCATAAAGCTTTCAAGATTTAAAGTGCGTAACCACTTTACACCTTCTTCTTGAGACCAAGAAACTGGATGTGTGCCATTTTCTAATGCTGCCCAAAAATTAAAGAATGTCTTAAGATACCCCGAAAGAACTGGACTTTGTGTACGTGACACAATTCGAAGTTGTCCTATAAGTTTCCCTTGCTGCTGATTAATATAGAAGCTATAACGAATCGTTGGATTATATTTGTAACGTAATGCACTTTTTATGCTATACATATGCTCTGCTGCTTGATTTTGAATCTGAAATTGTTCATGTGGCATTAAATATGTTGAAATTTCTTCAAAAAGCTGCTGCAAACGTTGCTGTGGTGTACGCATTGCTACCTTCTCAGCAAGTATTTCATTAATAAGTTGCGAACGACTTGTTCCCATCGAATACGCCAGTTTATCAATGGCATCTACCACTTCATCCATCAGAACTAAACTGTAAACACTTTTCTTCATCTCTTCACCTCTTTTCTAAAATTATTGTATTCCTATTTTAATAATTTGTCAACGTTGTTATATAATCTTTTTTACAAATTATTATATCATACTTACATTTTATTATTTCTCTTGCTAGTTATTTTATTCATACTTAAAGTTACTAAGGATTTTCTGATTCTCATATTTTCTAAAAAAAAGGTAACACTAAAAATAAAATCAATACAAAGGATGAGTATAATGTTTAAAAAGTTTTTTTACTTGATACTATTAGGTACATTTATATGTTTAACTTCTTACTATGCACCAACGCTTCTTGCAAATTCAAATTTAAGTAATACCAAAATCGATTGGTGGCTTGTAAGGGGAAAAAATCATCAAACACCCGGATTTAATGATAAACTAAGTTTTAAACTCTCAGATTATGATGCAATTTGCTTAGGTGATACTTCAAGGCCTGTTATCTATCTTACATTTGATGAAGGCTATGAAAATGGCTATACACCTAAAATATTAGATGCTTTAAAAGCCACTGATACGAAAGCTATGTTTTTTGTAACACTACCTTATTTAAATCAAAATCCGGATTTAATAAAACGCATGCAAGAAGAAGGACATCTTGTTTGTAATCATTCCAACCATCATAAGTCCATGCCTACTTTAACCGGAAACCCTGAACAATTTAATGCAGAATTCACAACCGTAAGTGATGCATATACTGCTATAACAGGTGCAGCTATGCCTCATTTTTTCAGACCGCCTATGGGGCATTATTCTGAACGCTCCCTTGCTATGACAAAAGCACTAGGCTATAAAACTGTCTTTTGGAGTTTTGCTTATGGCGATTGGAAGCCCGAAGCACAACCCGATCCAATAAAGGCCAAACAACTCATGATTGATAATCTTCATAACGGTGCTATTTATTTATTACATGCTGTTTCAAAAACAAATACTACCGTCCTTCCTGACTTTATTAATACTGCCAAAAGTATGGGCTATACTTTTGAACTTCTTCCTGAATAAAACAAAAGAGTGTAACTTATCTCACACATAAGTTACACCCTTTACTTCATATGAATTACATATTCTCAACAAAAAATCCAACATCCCAACTTTCAATATAACTGAAGTTAAAACCTTGGTCTTCAAATAATTCATTAACACTCTCTATAAAATCATCAATGCCACCCAAAGCTTCATCTAATGCTTCAAAAAGTCGTTTTAACCGAATACTTTTATAAGCTGCCTCTATAACATACACATAATTTTCATGCATTTCTTCAATGTATTCTATTGCTTCTTCTAAAAGTCCATCTAATGGCTTATGGAAGGTCATAGTCTTTCGTACTGCTATTATCTTGTTCATTGTAGCAATAACTTCTTCAGCCGTTTGAATAAGTATGTTACAAAACTCCTTTTCGACTTCTAAATCACCTATCTTTTTATTTTTAAGTGCGATGATGTCATTTTGTAACGTTAATAATACTTCCACACTTTGCCTCCTAAATTATACTTTTGGGCTTATTATACCCTTATTTATACTTTTAAACAACACTGCATATCTCAAGTTGTTCAGCCACAGCCATAATATATGCTGTAACAGATACCTTTTGATTAAACACAAAGAAGTGTCCACCTTCATAATGCTTATAATGACACTTCTTTCCAAGTAATGCTTCCCAGCTGGATACATCACTTACAAAATGATCTTGTGTTCCATTTAAAATGGAAACTTCACAGTCAATCATCATATCTTTAGAGGTATAAATATAACTTTCCAAAGCACGTACATCCTTACGCAATCTCTTAAATAAATGATAACTCATTTTTTCATCTTCTAAAACACTGGTACTAATGCCACCAAGTTGCACAAAATAATCCCTAAACTTTGCTTCTTCTAGTTCTGACATCTTACTATCTTTAAGGCACTCCTTAGGGGTACGATTACCTGAAAAAAATACATGGCATGGTAGTTTATAGCCATTTTCCTTGAGCTTAAAATACAATTCATATGTAAAAATACACCCCATACTATGCCCAAATAACATATATTCTTGTCCATCCTTTATATTTAAAATCACCTGCTTATAAATATCTTCTAGAAGCACATTAAAAGTTGTGGCACATGGTTCTTCACTACGCTGACCTCTTCCTGGATATTGAACAGTGATTAGTTCTAAACGATCTCCTATTAATGCTTTCCAAGATTTGAACTCATTTCCCATTCCACCCGCAAAGGGTAAAGCGATAAGTTTCATTATAATTCCTCCAAAATTTATTTCAAAATTTTAAAAAATATTTTTTGTTTTATGATATCATAATCTTTTAAGTAACCGCAAGTACATCTTAGACAAATCTCCTATAGAAAAAGCAAAAATCTCTTATAGCCATTAAAGACCATAAGAGATTTTTAAACCTTAAACACCCTCATTATTAAATTTAGGAATAAAACTTTCAAGCGCAGTCTCTCCTTCTTGAATAAAGCCATTCTCAATTCCTAATTTAATCGCATAATTTACAAGCTTTCTATAAGCTATTTTAGCTACCTTACGATTAAGTTCTGGATAAGCATTAACCTGTGCTAAAGGCGTATACTGATTCATCATACTAATATAAATTTTATCGCCATACGTCTCATATAAGTAGCGTATAATATTTTTAGAATCTTGTAAATACCCTGGTAACATAAGATGGCGTACAATAACACCTTTTTGCATTATACCCTCTTCATTAAAGCTAGGTAGCCCTACCTGACGTACCATTTCTTCAAGTGCCTTGCTTGTTACTTCAAAATAACTTGGTGCATTTGAATATTTCTTTGCTAATAATGAAGACTTGTATTTAAAATCTGGTAAATAAATATCAATTAGTCCATCTAACAGCTGCAGACTCTCTACTTTTTCATAGCCACTTGTGTTATATACAATAGGTAGATGTAAACCTTTTGCCTTTGCTATTTCTAATGCTTCTTTGATATGGAGTATGTAGTGACTCGGTGTGACCAAATTAATATTTAAAGCACCTTTATCTTGAAGCTCTAAAAAAATCTCTGCTAGTCTATTCACTGTAATCACTTTGCCCACCTTACCTGATGCAATACATTGGTTCTGACAAAAAACGCACCCCATACTGCATCCCGAGAAAAACACTGTCCCTGACCCCGAGGTACCTGATAAACAAGGTTCTTCCCAAAAATGCAGCCCAGCTCTTGCTACGATAAGCTGAGCATCTACCCTGCAATACCCCCTTTGCCCATCCCTACGATTTACTTTGCAATTTCTTGGGCATAATTTACATTCTTCTAACTTTTGCATATCTAACAAAATCTCTTGCCTCCATTATAAACTACTTAGTATGAAAACGACGTATAAATTCATTTTCTACACGTTTATCACCAAAAAGAATTGTTCCCAATAAAATAAGAGCTGAAATAATAACACTAACTGTTGCTAATAATGGCCATTCAACAACCTTACATATAATAAGTATAATCTGACCTAGACTTAAAACAGACATAGAAAGTTGATACATAATATACTCTTGCCAGTTCATTCGATTCACAATCATTAACAGCATAATAGCTAAATTGGCAATGAGACAAATACATGGTAAAACGTAATTAACTGACCATCCCGTATAGCCTATGGCATAATCAATCAGTACAATTAATACCATTGCCCCTATAGTTTGCACCAATATTTTAGCTGCCAAATTTGCTCTATGTAGCACCGAATATCTTACAGTGATTGCAAAATAAAATGCACTTGCAATCACGATGATATATCCTACTAGATTATTATACAGCAAGTAATTTCCTATACTAAAAAGTGCTACAACTACAACAAGTATAAAGCTAAAAATACGTTTTAACATATGATAACGTTCTACATTAAATTGCACTGTAGGATACATTTTTGTGCCTACTTCATCTTTATTTTCTTCTAGTACATGTAAACAAAGTGGACAAATATAAGTATCATCTAATATTTCAACTTGACATTTAGGACATCTTCTCATTTAAAACACCATTACTTTCTATTTTTACTCGTACACCTTCCTGTGTAAGCTGACGAAATACACTACGTTGTAAATAAGGTTCTTTTAAAACAGTTGCAAAACTTAAAACAAGCTCACTACCATAACTACACACGCTACATTTCATCTTCTGCTTCTTAGAAACACCTATAATGAAATGAAAACGTTCAATCTCTTCTTTAAACTCAGGTAATACATCAATAGCACCTAAATTTGAAAGTGTCGTAGTCGTAGCCTTGTTGCTTTGACTAAAAACATATTTAAGTGCTAAATATTTAAAGGGAAGCGGTGCAAAGCGCAAGTAGAATTTCTTCTCATTTGATACATTATAGGAAATTGTTTTTTCAAGTTTTTCCTTTGTAATTTTTTCATCCAT
This sequence comes from Cellulosilyticum sp., assembly GCF_982396655.1. Taxonomy (NCBI): domain Bacteria; kingdom Bacillati; phylum Bacillota; class Clostridia; order Lachnospirales; family Cellulosilyticaceae; genus Cellulosilyticum; species Cellulosilyticum sp. Next base: position 7,836 of record NZ_CEVXFV010000037.1, read on the forward strand.
TTGTGAACTTACAATTTGCAGGACCTCTTCAAATGTATAAGATGCCTTAACTGGCAAAAATTCAATCATTGATACTGCAAAAAAATTCCTTGTCGTTGTAGATTCAAAAAATTTTCTCAGATTAATAGGTATATTAATCGCAATAGGATTTTGGGATGCTTGTCCATTTAAATATTCTTTATAAATTCCCCAAATAATTAATGCCGTTAAATATTTAGTAACGCTTACACCTTGTGCCTTACAAAGTTTTTTTAAATCTTCAATGTTAATGTAACCATGAATAACACTTATTCTTTCAAACTCTAATAGTTCGCCTTGAAGCTGATAAGCTTTTTGCTTACTATATCCTTTTACTTCTAGTGACTTATAATTTTTAATATAACTATCTTCTGTATCTAAATAGCATGCACGGCTTGGTTTTTTAAAATTAATTTTCTCAGATTTCACGCCTTCATCTTGCTGTGCCTTTTTTAATTTTAAATAATGATATGTTAATTCTTTTAAGAAATTCATTGCCCCCATACCATCTGTAATGGCATGAAAAACCTCTAAATTAATACGTTTTTCATAATAACTTACACGAAATAAAAACATTTGATGACTTCGCGGATCTATATATTGACAAGGATACGTACTTTCTTCTTCAATCATAGGCTGGCGTGTATTCATTTCAAAATAATACCAAAACACACCCCTTCTAAGTCTTACACGAAATCCCTCAAACCATGGTAATACTTCTTCTAAAGCTTGCCTTAAAATTTCAGGTAGGACTTTTTCTTTGAGCGTTACGGATACCCGAAATACATTACTTAAGTTTTCATTTGCAATGACTGGGAATAACTTTGCTGTATTATCTAATCTTTTCCATCCAAGTTGTTCATTGCTTGTTGTCACCTTTATTCCTCGTTTCTTTAAGTATACTAACCTATTTAAGTATACCATATATTAGCTTTTTTTACCCTTCTTATTCTAGTATTGGTGCTGAATAATTTCTATGATTTGCATAATAGCTTGCTTAGCTTCTGGAATAGGATAGGTTGTAAAAATATGATTCATATAAGGATATTCAAAATAGTTAATTTTTACACCAATCTCCTCTAGAAGCACTTTAAGTTTTCTCACATCTGGTAAAAATATTTCATGTGTTCCCACAAATAATGTAAGCGGGGCAAGCCCCTTAAGTTCTCCATTAATAGGACTTAACATATAGTATCCTAAATCCATTCCACCAGCATAACTTTCTCCATCTGCTCTTAAAGCAGCTACACTTAACATTGGATCTAAACTTACATACTGTTTGATTTCCGGATTAGATAAGGTTAAATCTAACCAAGGTGACATAAGGATAATCTGCTCCGGCTGTGGCAAACCTTTTTCTAATAAACATTGTGCTAGCCCCAAAGCAAATCCACCACCTGCGGAATCTCCCATAAGAATAACATTTTCAGCTCCTACATCACTAATAAGCTTACGATATACTAAAAGTACCTTCGCATAAGACTGTGCATAAGTATAGCGAGGTGCTTTAGGATAAATAGGTACTGTAACAGAAAGAGGCATTTCTTCTGTTAGTTGATGTACAAAGCGCCAGTGAAACAAATTCGGCGGATGAATATATGCCCCTCCATGCAAATATAATATATGCTTAAGGGGCATTTTATCTTCTGTTTTTAAAAAATAAACAGGCATATCCGCATAGACGGTTTTCGTAATATTATATTTTTCTTGCAAAAAGTTAGGAATTTCATACGTATCTTCATTTTCTTCCATATTCTTCAATGCAGCAACTTCTGCTGCATGGCTTTTATGATGTTTAAATAACGCCATTCCTTTTTCGATAATACGACTTTGTACGCTAGGATTTTGATACGCTTTAATACCCTCTTTATTTTTACGTAGTTGACCAAGTTGTTTATGATGCATATTATGTTTCCTTTCTTTATAACAAAGGTGCCCTTTACTTTGTTAAACCTAATTTAATGAATAATTATTTGATAACATATTCGTTGACATTCACCTGGTAACAGTTTATTTCCCCACTCACGTTCTTCTAATGTGCCATTAAAATCTGTACGATCACAACGTCCATACCAAGGTTCAATACAAATAAATGGTGCTGATTTTTGTGCTGGGGACCATATACCAAAAAGTGGTGCATCAAAACTTACTGTTACATAAGGCTTTTTATCTTTATCAGCTAACCAAACCTTTTGTGCCTGATAATTTTCAATAACTAATGCATCTTTATCAAATAGCGTAGGTGTCATCTTATAATAGCCATTTTCTAAAGATAATATATGGCTTTCATTTGTTAATAAGCCTGCTTCATTAAGAAGTCTGTAGTCAATAAAACCCTTATCTGTTTCAAAACCAATATAATAATCTGTTTGCAGCTCATCACGGCGAAGCGGACAGTTAAACGCTGGATGTGCACCAATACTATAATGCATTATCTTGTTATCTAAATTCGTTATTTCCCAAACCACCTCTATTGTCTTTCCCTCTAATATATAACCAATCTCTAACTTAAACGCAAAAGGATAGCACTTATTAGTTACCTCATTGGCAGTTAAAACTTGCCAAAGACTATTATAAGTTTGTAACTTTTTTTCAAAGTTTAAGTCTCTTGCAAATCCATGTTGCCCCATAGCATACGTTTTTCCTTCGTAAATATATTCTTTATTTTTAAGGCTTCCTACAAACGGGAATAAAACAGGTGCATGTCGCTTCCAATAGGTAGGGTCCGCTTGCCATAAGTATTCCAGGTTATTCTCAAGATTAATAATTGAACTTAATTCCGCACCCAATTTATTAATTTTTACTTTTAAAAATTCATTTTTTAATTCATATATCATTATTTTCCCCTTTATCTCTATGTATTTATTCCCCTAATACTTTTAACATAATTTCCATAGAAGTTGTAAACTCTTCATCAGAAGAATTCTTAAAAGTAAGTAAGCCATCACTATTTTGTGAGTCCCCTAATAATTCTGGGATTTCAAAATTCACCCCACTAATGTATTCGTCCCAATGTTCAATTTTCCAGCTATCTCTGTCACTCGCTCTTTCAATCATACGTTGCTTGCAAATCTCAGGTGAAGTCTCTACCCATATGATAACTAACTTTGCACCTTTTTCTCTTACTTTTTCTTTTAAGTTTTGCATATATTCCGGATTTCTAATCTCCCTAGTAAAAGGTGCATTGATGAGTACTTTATCTTCATATTCAAGGGCTTCTAATGCTAAATCTACTGTAGCCATATATTCATAATCTCTGATATTCTCTTCAAAAAACTGCGAACTACGATTATAGGGTTCCCCTGCCACTTTAAAAATCTGTTTAGAAAGCACAATGAGTGTATCTTTATCTAAGTACACTACATGCTTTAATGCTTTAGCAAGTTCCTTTGAAATAAATGTTTTCCCACAAGCTGGTGGGGATGTGACTAAGATTAAGCTTTTCATTTCATATACCCCTTTTCTCAATGAATGATTGTTAAATTTTTATTAAACATTACCTCTTTATTGTAGTATCTTTTTTATCTTTTTTCAATTATATTCTTTACCAAAGTCTATCGTTAAATACAACTATTTAGAACATGGAAAAACAAAAAGAACACAAAGTAAATTCCTTTTACTTTTGTGTTCTTTGACTATAATCTATTAATCACGAAATACAACGCCGCCCTCTACGCTCATTTCATCAATGATTGCTAAGGATTCTAATCGTACACCACTTTCACGAATCATTTCCCCACCTACTTGGAAGCCTTTTTCAATGACAATTCCAGCACCTACTAATGTGGCACCAGCATCTTTTACAAGCTGACTAAGTCCAAGAAGTGCTTTACCATTTGCTAAAAAATCATCAATAATCAAAATGTGGTCTTCTGGTTTTAGAAACTCTTTTGATACAATAATATCATATACTTTTCCATGTGTAAAAGATTCTACTTTGCTTGTGTAAACATCGCCAGCAATATTTTTAGTTTGTGTCTTTTTAGCAAATACAACAGGTACATTAAAGTGTCTTGCTGCAATACAAGCAATAGCAATACCAGAAGCTTCGATTGTTAAGATTTTTGTAACCTTTTCACCTGCAAATCTTCTTTTAAACTCTTCACCAATTTGCTCAAATAAGTTAATATCTAATTGATGATTTAAGAAAGAATCTACCTTAAGCACATTCCCTTCTCTAATTTTTCCATCTTTTACAATACGTTCTTTTAAAACTTTCATAAGAGCCCCCTATGCTTTTTATATAATCTATTATTTATTTCATCAACTATTCAGTTTCCATACTTTTTGGTAAAACTAAATTTAAAATAACTGCTGTAAGAAATACTACCGCTACACAGTTTTCAGCAAATACATTCTTTATCACCTCAGGGAAGATTAGGAAGATATCTGGCACTTGTGTAAATCCAATTCCTACACTTAATGATAATGCTGCTATGAGCATATTTCTTTGATTGTAACCGCATTCCGCCATCATATGAATACCACTTACAACAATTGAACCAAACATAATCAGTGTACAACCACCAAGTACTGGTTCTGGAAGTGTTGAAAGAATATTACCAAATATAGGAAACAATCCTGCCATAATCATAATTAAGGCACCCATTAGAATCGCAAAGCGATTCACAACTTTTGTCATTGCTACGAGGCCTACATTTTGGCTAAATGATGTAATCGGCATACAACCAAATAACGCTGAAATTGAACTAATGAAACCATCACATGCGATTGAACCACTAATCTCTTCTTCAGTTGCTTCTCGGTCTAATCCTGTTGCTGCAAGAGCTGATGTATCACCAATCGTTTCTGTTGCAGATACTAAAAAAATCAGCACAACTGAAACAATTGCATTTAAATTAAACTCTGGTTTAAATGGTAAAAACTGTGGTAATGCAATAAAATTACTACTTGCTACATTGCTAAAATCTACTTTACCCATCAGTATTGCGACTATATAACCTACAATAAGTCCAAATAAAACAGCTAACTGCTTATAATGTTTCTTTGCAAAAATAGTAAATAATAAACAACTTAATAAGGTAATACTTCCTAAAATCAGATTTGAAGCTGAACCAAAGTCTGCACTACCATTTCCGCCGCCAAATGAATAAGCACCTACATTTAAAAGTGAAAATCCAATAGCTGTTACAACACTAGCTGCTACAATTGGTGAAATGAGCTTACGCCAATACTTAGCGAATAAACCAAGAACGCCCTCAATAAGACCACCAATTAATACTGCTCCTATCACAGCATTATAACCATATGTACTTCCAATAAAACATAATATAGAAACGAATGTAAAACTAATCCCCATAACTATTGGCATTTTTGATCCAATTTTCCAAACAGGATATAGTTGTATAATTGTACCAATTCCTGCAACTAACATAGCACATTGAATCAGCATAGCACTCTGAGCACTTGAAAGTCCAGATGCCCCCGCTACTATAATAATAGGTGTAATATTTGCCACAAACATGGCCAAGACATGTTGAAGTCCAAAAGGAATTGCTTGTCCTAATGGTACTCTTCCATTTAATTCATAAACATTTGTAACTTCTGCCTGCATTTTACGCTACCTCTTTCTTATACCTCTCTGATAGCATGACAGTATAAAGTGTCCCTGTAGATATGAGAAGGCCAAGCCTTCTTAAAAAAATCATATCGTAGTCAAATCCTTTAAGGTGATTTGGTAGAAACTGTCGAACCATATCTTCAACGCTATACGATGTCTGCTTTTAAATTATGTTACTTATCTTAATATAAAAATGTCGTTTTGTCTACTATAATATTTCATTTTTATGTATACATATGTAGAATTATATTGAATTATGTATTTTTTTATACATTCTGTCTAATCCTACATATTTATGGAACTAATCTAACCCTCTCAAATTATTTTTAAAACAAACTCATCTGTTCATTTTTATTAATGCTTTCTTCGGTATTTTGCTTCACTTCCTGAGTTTTTTTAACAGCTGCAATAAACTCTAATTCTGGTTCAGAAAACTTCATTTCTTTAACTGTTTTCTTTACACTTTTTTCTTCTTCATCTTGCACTAATAAACTGTTAAATTCATAACGCTTACATTGAACTCTTAGAGCTTCCTCATCAATATGCGTTTTAAAATCATCTAATGTATAATCTAATGGAATATCTCTCTTGATGCGCCCTAATGCTTTACTTTCAAAGGCTGATGCCTTACCAGACTTTTTATCTTCACTTTCCTGTTGAAGCAAGAACTTAAGTGGAGAACGCGCAATGCCTAAGTCTACCTTCCAAAACTCTTTTAAAAACTTTTCTTCTTCTGCTGTTAGCCCCTCAATATGCGCATAAAGATTTTCAATTGTTTTATACTCACGTATAAGTGGTACCGCCGACTTTTCACCTACTCCTTTTACCCCACTAATATTGTCACTTGCGTCACCACAAAGTGCTTTAAGATCTAAGCATTGCTCCGGTGTAACACCCTGATAAAGTTCCACTAAAGGTGGTGTAAGCTCTACCACCCCCTCTGGTAACACTCCCGCGCAATCAGGATAAAAGCGCTGTACAAGCTCTTTGCTTTTAGATGTTACAAGCCAAAGTCTTGTATGATTGGAAACAAGCTGTAAGTAATCGTTATCCTTTGTTAAAAGATATACTGGTATTTCTTCTTCAAACTTAGCAGCCATAGAGCCTAAATAATCATCTGCTTCAAAAACTTCTGAAATAGATGCATTGGGATCACTCATAAGTTGTTTAATCCCAATAGCACTTAACAAATCTTGCATATTTTTAAATTGCTCTTTAAGTGGTGGATCAGTTTCTTTACGTGTCCCCTTATAATCACTAGCAATCTGGCGTCTAAATGTATTACGACTCACATCCCATGCTACTGCAATATGAGACGGCTGTTGCTCTCTTATAATCTTTAAAACTGCCTTTAGCATCCCAAACATGGCATTTGTGTATACTCCATCTGAAGTATGTAAAATTTTCGGAAATAATGCTTCACGTTTAGCCATATCTGACACACCTTGAAGTTGTCTTGGCAAGTTGCCATGGTAATGGGTGCTTAGCAAACTACTACCATCTATTAATAATAACTTTCGACTCATGTTAAAACCTCACTGTGTAGAATATAGTCTTATTATACGTCTTATTATACTTTGTTGTCTACTAATCGATTTTTTGACTGCATTTTTAACTGCATTTAACTATAGTACTACTTTCAATCTTTAGTATTAAGTTTTCTTTACAGTAAAATAGGCACCAATCGGTGCCTATTTTCGTTTGCTCTAAAACTGCTCTGTGATTTCAAGTAATTTAAAGAGCATCTTAGCTGTTTCTGCTCTTGTAGCCGTTTGCTTTGGTAAGAAACTATTATTTGGTGTCCCATTGATAATCCCTAAACCGCAAGTTTCCTTAACGCTATCTTGTGCCCATAGGGCTATACTACTAGCATCTTTAAATTCCAATTCTATTTCACTACTTGAGTTTTCTTTCATCAAATAATTATACGTTCTTGCAATAAGTACAGCCATTTCTTCTCTTGTAATCTTTTGATTTGGTTTAAAGCTATTGTCATTATACCCTGTCATTAAACCTAATTCCTTAAGCTCACTGACATAACCTGCATACCAGCTATCTCCCTGAACATCTTTGAAGCTATTTTGGATATTTGTACCTTTAAGATTTAAGGCCCTGCCCAACATAGCTGCCATTTCAGCTCTTGTAACAGCGGCACTGCCATCAAACTGTTTATCTGTTTTACCTTGTAAAATATGCCTTGCAGCAAGTACTTCAATATATGTTTTCGCCCAGTGCGTGCTGCCGATATCTGTAAAGCTCTTTTCATAAACCATTAGAACATAATTTCCTGTTTGTGTGACTGTAAAGCTTATCTTATCTCCTTTTAATTTACCACCTACATACTCTAAGTTGCCAGATGCATCTACATAATAAGCCCCTAACTTTCTACTATCACTGATTTGTGCCAGTTCTTCTTTTGTAAGTGTAACTGTTACTGTAATAGGTTCTTTTGTAACCTCTGCAGTTTGTACTTTTCCAACTTGTATATATCCTTCTGGGCTTATGATATTTTGTGGTGCTTTATTTGTATCCTCTGAGGGTTTTGTCGTTGGTGTTGTACCACCCGAACTACTTCCGCTTGAAGTAGTATCATCTGAACTACCTGAGTTACTTTGAATTTCCCCTGTTAAGACAACAGTTCCCCCCTCTTTAGCAGCTGGTAATTTGGCTGTAACCATGCCATCTTTTGTAACTGTATACGTTTGTGCACTATAGGCATCTTTTACTATACTTCCAACTTTAAATGGTACTTTCAGTGTAATCTCCTTGCTCTCGCTAGTTTGATTAACTGCAATTACAACTGCTTCGTTTTGATAAGCTCTTGTAAAGGCAATAAAGCCTTCTGCATCACTACCTGCAATTTTTTCTCGGTTACCTTTTGCAAAAATCTTAGAATACTCTTTTCGGATATTCAATACTTTTTGATAGTGGGCCAAAATATCATTTTCAGCTGTTGCAAGCTGCCAATTCATATCGTATCGATTATCATACTGAGGATAATTGTTAGCACCACTTAAACCTAGTTCTTCACCATAATAAATAACAGGCTGTCCTTTTGATGTTGCTTGAAGTGTAATGGCATTTTTAAGACCACCTACATTATCTTTGCCAATTATATATAAGAAACCATCTTCATCATGGCTACCTAAGAAGTTACCATAAGTTGCACTACTACTGCCCTTTTCATTTAAAGACTCTAAAGCTGTTTCTGCACTCTCCAAATTTCCCTTTACAAAACTCTTTGCAATCTCTTTAAAGTCAAAGTTTAATACACCATCAGCAAGGCTATTATTTAAATACGCATCTAATTCACTACTTGAATACCATGCCTCTAAAATATATTTAAAATCTGGTTTTACTTTAGTTGCTGCTATTTTAAGTGCCTGTAATGTTGCTTTATCTACATGCTTTGCTGTATCGATTCTAAAGAAATCAATGGTATTGCCTTTATCGGTTTTACATTTTTCAATCCAAGCTGTTTGCCAGCTTAAAACTGTATTACGAATAGCTGGGTCTTCTGTAATAAAATCTGGAAGCCCTGACACTTCACCAGTAACTGTATCTGTACTACCATCTGTTCTAAACATACCAGCAAATCTTAATTGATCTGCAAGACTTGGAAAATTAGGATCAGTACCTGTTTCTCCTTCTTTTAAGCCATAGCCAGCGTGATTAATAACCACGTCTACCATAATTTTTATACCCTTATCATGGGCTGCATCAATAAGTTCTTTTAAATCTTCTAAAGAACCAAAGTGTGGATTAAGCTTTTCGAAATCTTTTGCCCAATAGCCATGATAAGCATAATAACAATTGGCACTATCGCCTATATTTTGACCAATCTGATCAACAATTGGTGAAATCCAAATTGTATTAATGCCTAAGTCCTTTAAATAATCAAGTTTTTGCGTAATTCCTTTAAAGTCACCACCATGATAACTACCTGATGCTGTTTTATCATAACCGATACCTAACGGATCATCATTACTGCTATCACCATTATTAAAACGGTCTGTAAGCATAAAGTAAATCACAGCTTCATCCCAATCAAAGTCTTCTGTTTTAGTAGCTGTTGTAACCTCTACTTCTGCCTCTGTCTTATACACATTCCCATATATATCATATACCTTAACAGGGATATTTTTTATACCTGCTGTAATGTCATCATTTACTGACAGTGCGATAGATTTCAGTGTTGGATCAATACTTACACTATTACTACAACCAAGTGCAGATAAATCTGCAATAATTTTCTTTATTTCAACATCTTCTTTAGCTGCTGCTGTTACTTCTAAGACACTGCTTTCTCTGTAGTTAAATAGACTTGGATTTGTCTTAGCTGTTACTGTTAAATCATACTTTTGATAAGTTATAACAGATTTGTTATTTTCTACTCTTGGATTATTTGTATCTAGACTAAAACTTGTGCTGCCATCCTTATATGTTATATGATAGCAATAATAATAGTTTCCCACTTCTAAGCCTTTATAACTATAGCTAAATCTTTCATTATCACTGTCATAAATCATATCATATAACACATTATTGATTTCAATCTGCACTTTTTCAATAGTGTCCATTGTACCTGCTTTAAATAATGCATTATTACGATAATAGAACGTAATATTATCCTCTTCTGGATTAATTACAGGTGCTGTAGCAGCTTTTAATGTTTCTATATCTTGAACCATTTCATAAATTCTTACCTTTGTAATGGTTTGATCCACCTCTGTATAAATATAACGATCTGTTGTTATATCTTGCTTACAATTGCTCCAATCTGTGCCTTTTCGTACAATGAATCCTACGCCTTGTGTATCAGGACCAATCTCAATATAAGCAAATGCCTTGCCATCTTTAATCGTTGTAAAGTCAACTTGACCATCATTAGCCCCTGTACTCCACGTCCATAAGTTCCAATCTGTGTAATCTTGATCTGCTCTGATATATTCAACTACAACATATCGCGTTTCATAAGGCTTTACATAAACAGCATACTGCGCAGTTACTTCACCAGCTGTCGCTGTAATTGTTGCTTGCCCCTCACGAATACCTGTTATTTTACCATATGCATCTACTGTCGCAACAGATAAATCACTAGATTCCCACTTTACTTTTGCATCTAGCATTTCTTTTTTAAATTGGTCATATACAAGGGCACTGAGCTGTAATGTCTTAGATTCATAAACATATGTTTTGCTGCCTGTAATTTGAATATCACTTGGAATGAGTTTATCAACCACTTGTACTTTAAGTGTTGCCACAGCCTTACCACATGTCAATATTACTTCCGCTGTCCCTTCAGCTTTTGCAGTCAGCCTGCCACTTGCAGAAACACTTACAACATCTTCATTTTTTGAAGTAAAACTTACTTTTTGATTTGAAAGTGTTGCACCATTTTGGTCTTTTACAGTAACTTTTAAAAGCTTACTTGTATTTACTGCCATACCAATATTTTCTTCTTCTAAACTAATAATTGTAGGCTCTGGACTATAACTTGTAGCTTCATCATAAAGTACCATCATAGAAAGCGGCGCTACTTCTACAGCACTTGCGTTCTCTAACGTTTGCAAAACGCTTGTTCCTGCTTTTGTATCATTTACAACAACATTCCAATTAGCTGTATTTGGTAATGATACTACTTGTTCACTATTATTGGCATTATAAATCACCACAATGTTCTTCCAACTATCACCATTTGCATAATTTTTCAAAGTAAATGCCACAATATTATTTTCCTGTATATAAGCTTCAAAGTTTTTACTAACCTCACTATTTGTTGCCATTCTAAAGGCTGGATGTGCTTTTCTAAGGGCAATTAGACCTTGATAATAATCAAAGACTGGGCTAAAAGCATCCCTATTTTCCCATCTAATTTGATTAATTTCATCACTACTCTTATAGCTATTTGAATCACCATATTTTGTACGGAGCATTTCTTCGCCTGCATGCATAAATGAAATACCTTGTGAGGTAAAGACAATACCATTTGCAAGTAAATCACGTTTCACCGATTCATTTGCCAAAAGATTTTCCTTATCAAGATGTCCATATGGATCCTTTGTATCTAAATGCATTGTTGTTAAAATTTTATCCCATAAGTTTAAGTTATCATGAGCTGTTACATAAGTTACCATCTCTGTAGGATTAGTCGCAATCGTATGAATAGCACCTTGTACGCCTTCTACAATATCTTTTTCTTGTCCTGTACTACCTGTTGCAAACCCTGCACCATCATTATCACTATCACCTTTTATAGCACTTCTGATATTATCATTAAACACACCAAAATCTGTTCCTTTTTGAGAACCTTTTAATGTTTGAGACTCAGAAGCTAAACCACTACTGCCACCTGTCCAAGGTTCACCATAAATAATAATATTAGGATTTACTTCTTCTTTAAGCTCTTTTGTAATTTGTTTCATAGTCTCTGTATCAATAAGTCCCATTAAATCAAAGCGGAAACCATCCATGCCATATTCTTTAGCCCAATATTTTACAGAGTCCTTAATAAATTTACGTACCATCGGTCTTTCAGATGCCACTTCATTGCCACAACCTGAACCATTTGTATACTCTCCATTATCATTACTACGGTAATAGTAGCCTGGTACAACCTTTTCAAAAGGTCCTGTAGTGATATCGTATGTGTGATTATATACCACATCCATAATCACTCCAATGCCAGCATCATGAAGTGCCTTAATCATAGCTTTTGCTTCTATAATACGACAAGTTGGATTCTGTGGATCCGTTGCATAAGATCCTTCTGGTACATTATAATTTTGTGGATCATAACCCCAGTTATAACTGTCTATTTTTTCTTCATCTACTGTAGCATAATCATAAATTGGTTGTAATTGCACATGTGTGATACCAAGTTCCTTTAAGTGATCTATCCCTATAGGCTTGCCATCCTTTGTCTTTAGACCAGCTTTTGTAAAAGCTAAATACTTACCTTCATATCCATCAAAATCGTTGCCAGTTTCACTAGACATATCCCTTACATGAAGTTCATACACAATAGCATCCGTTGCATTTGTAAGTTTAGGACCATCATCTGGCTCAAATCCTTCAGGATTCGTTGCCTCTAAATCTATAATAGCTGTTTTACCACCATTAACAGAAACTGCTTTTACATAAGGATCTACAACATAATTTGTCGTACCATCTGCAAAAGAAATCGCATACGCATAATACTTACCTTTTAAGTCATCATTTACAGTTAGGCACCATACCCCACTACTTAAACGTGTCATAGCTGTTTCTATACATTGTTCTTGATCTGGCATGTCATAAATCAATAGCTTTACATCAGTTGCTGTAGGTGCCCATAATTTAAAGGTACTTTGTTCTTTACTATAAGTAAGTCCTAAATCATCACCTGCATAATAATACTGCGTATCATCTAAAATACCACGCATCGTTACATCAGCTGCTTTAAATGTTGGACTTTCTACCGTATAGACACTTTGTACATCAATTGCTGTTCCGTCTGTAATAGTTAGTTTAATCCGTGTGTCTGTTATATGAGTTGTCTTTATTGGAATGGTTTTGCCTGCTTTATCCTTTAATGTTAACTCATCTAAGTTAGAAAGGGGTGCAGATAAATTCACTAAGACATCTTTTTGACTATCCATAAAAGCATTTTTTACATGTGCTGTAAGATCTGGTTTTGTATAATAAATATTCGAATCACCTTGTACCAACCATACTTCTACTTCTTTCTGACCTGTTGGCATTTGAATAGTACGGTCTGTTGCAATATCCTTTTCTGCCCAATCTCCTTTTTTAACAATAAAAAGAATCTCTTTTGATTCTGTTTGGTAACTACACTGATTATATCCTGCAATAAGCCCTTCATTAAACGTATAGGTAGCGCCATCTTTTTCCTTTTCCCAAATCCATAAACCCCAATCCGTATAATCTTCATTAGGTCTTACATAATTAATTTTATATGTATACAGTTCTTTAGAAACTGTTACAAGTAGCGTACCTATGTGTCCCCCCGCTGAAATATCTATTGAAATACTTGTTTCCTGACATTCACTAGAAACATTTAACGTCTTTCCAACTAGCGTTACATTTTGTATACTTGCTGGTAAGCTATAACTTGCGGATACAGACTCCGTTGTACCATCTTCTTTTAAGATAGCCACTTCATCTGGTAAAGTATAACTCTTGCCTACTTCTGCTGTTAGGGTTTGATGTAGAATCCCTGGTACAAAACATTTAGAATTCCCATCACTTGTCCCCTCTGCATTAAAGCTATTATCCCAATTACTTGCATTAGGTTTAAATTTATAATCATAACTCCCTGGTGGAATAGCTGCCTCAGTCGTATAGGTGAAAAGGTTACCATTTTTTATCATAACCTTCTGCTGTGCATCCCACCCAGTTAAACTACCTACGTAATATAATGTATCCCCACTATAAATTACATTGAAGGTAATCGTTCCATCAGCATTTATCACATATTTTGAAAACGATTCCGATAAAACGTTTATTTTCAAGTCTGTACTTACATTATTATAAGTTCCCTTAACAATTACCTGATTTCCTATAAAGTCATCTGTAATACTTAGTGTGCCATTTTCTAATGATACACCATTCATTTGGGCCGCTAAAGTATAAGCAATCTTAGAAGCTTCTACTGTCTCTTCTTTTTGATTTGCTTCATCATAATAAGTAGCACCCGGAAGTTCTAAGCTTTCACCTTTTACAACACTTAAGTCACTAACGTTGATTACTAGTGCCTCACGATAAACCGCATGATTAGGATCATCTTCCCAATGAGCCTGGCCATTTGCTTCGCTATAAGTCACAAACTTATACGCATTTTTGTTATTCTTAAGCATTGGAAATTCATCTGTACTTAAAGTAATCTGCCATAAATCATTTTCCTGCTTATCTAAAGCAACTGCTTTATTACCATCCTTATCATCAGGTCCTGGATTCCAACCATTAAAAGTTCCTGCCAAATACACCTTATAAGCATTTGGTGTGGTAAAGCTAAATGTTACACCCTCTTGTGAAATGATTGGTTTTCCAGCACCTGTTGCGGCTTGCAGTAAAAAACCAGTAGGACCTAAACCAGTTAATACGCTTAAAGCCATACAGAATGCTACAAAGCACGTCACCCACTTTTTCCTTCTTAAATCCATTCTTAAAATCCCCCCTTTAGTATTAGAAACGTTACCAGTAACGTTTTTTATATAAGGAGAAAAACTAAGTGTTTTTATTAACACCTTTTTCCTCCTAATATTTGTTTATATAATACATTAATATTTTATACTTTTCAATAATTTTATTTATTTTTTATAAATTACATAAAAGTCTTTTCGATTTTATATAAATTTAGCCCATAAAAAAGTGCTGAACTAAAAAATATCTAGTTCAGCACAAATAGCAGAGAGGATATTAAAATGAAATATATTTATTTCATCTATTGAGGTCTAACAGTCTTTATTTCTCCAAGTGTAATTGTTCCATCAAGTGCTACGAAGATACTTACTGTTACAATATCTACAAAGCAAGTTGGTCCAGGGACTGTTGTTTTAGCAATAAATAAATAGTTTCTTCCTGCTACCACTTGTGTAGAAACATATAAAGGTTCATATAAAACGCCTATAAGTCCTCTAATAGCCTGTTCAAATATAGCACTATCTTGTCTATTAGGTCTTCTAAATGAACTCCAACTACCTGGTGTTGTTCCTGTACATTCGCTTTCTTCTGGTGAATAATATGATGGCTTTCTACAAGTACAATGTTGTGCTACATATTCTGAATATCCTTTTCTACAAGAACATGCCATATACATTCCTCCTTTAAATTTTAAGCACTCCTCTCTTCATTTATAAGATATGACAAGTCTGGACAAATAGTGTCATAATTACTCTAAAAACTTATACACCAGAAATATAAAGTTCATCTTCATCATAGTAATAATAGCCAATCTGACTTGTACCACTATAAACATAAACCTGTATATCCTCATAATCTGTTTCACGATAAATACGTTTTGCAAAGTCCTTTAAATAACTTTTCAAATCACTATCTTTATTATAACCTGTATTTGAATTCAATGCTGTTTTCATATCATCTGTTAAATCCAAATACACATTCAACTTAATACGCTCTTTACTTTCATTCACATCAGCTGTTTTGTTGCTAATAGTGACACTACCACTATAATCATCGATTGTAATACTTGTAAGGCCGCTTAAAGTCCTTAACACATCTGATTCTGTCACATCTTCACTATCATAATCATCATCTGAACTGCATGTTAATTTATCTTTCTTAGAATAGTCAAAGTAATATTTCGTTGAATTATTGCCTGTGTATTTAATAGTCCCTTCAATGGCAATGTTATCATGACGATCTCTTACTGTTTCACAAACTTCTTCTACAAACTCTTTAATTTCTTTATTAGAAAGTCTACCAAACTCACGATTTTCTGAACTTGAGTCATATGTAATATTAACCCTTAATCGGCTAGATGAAAGCCTTACTGTAAAATCAAATTCGATATCGTCAAAGTAATCCTCATATTCCTTCACCAGAGCCTTAGCCGTTGCTGTTAATTCTGTTCCTAAGATATCCGTGCCTTCCGTTTGTTCATATGTGTCACGTATTGTACTACTTGAGCTTGTCGTAGTACTCGTTGACCCTTTCAGTGCTTCAATTTCTTTTTTTAAAGATGCAATTTCATAATCTTTGGCTTGCAACTCCATTTGTTCACTTAAATTAGTTGTACTTGTCCCATTAACTGTAAGTGTATTACTCCCTGTATTCCAGCTTAAATCCATGCCTAATGCATTCGCAAAACTTCTTGCTTGTACATAAGTTCTACCATCAATCATAATAACAGCATTATCTAAAGATTTCTGTACGCCGTTATAATAGAATATTGGTGTATAATATTGTACATTTTTATTATATGTTGCTGCTTGAATTGGCATACTACATAGTAATGCACAAAGTAGTACTTGGACGACACCTGTTTTTCCCCTCATTTATCTCGCTCCTTTATAAATATAATAACAAAATATTCTAAATTATTATAACATATATAAAACACCTTGTTCAATATAATTACATCTTCTTCTTCCTTTCGGCTATCCTATCTCCTAACTATTTTAATACACACTATTAAAACACTAAAAAAGATAAAAATAGTACCTTAAATCACATACTCAAAAATCGGCACTCCTAAGTATATTAGGTGTGCCGATTTTTAATTACATATATCTTCTGATTTATATGTAAGACCATATGATATATAAGTATGAATAACCACCATAATATTAGGATCACTTAGAACTTCAAAGCCAGAAAAACCATTCCGATCACCATAACAGCTCTGCCTTCTGCATCTCCGTCACTCCACTCATTACTGCACCTACGATTCTTGGCCATTCCTTCCTTCAAAAAATTAATAGCCTCCATAATCTTTAAATCTTTCTGCGATTTGTATCCACAGTACGGCTAATTCTTATAGACTAAATATTATTTTTATACTGATTATAGGCAAAAGATTATTTTTGCAATAAAAACGGTAATATCCATTTGTGTAGCACTAAAATTAAGTTTGTAAATTTAGAGGCTCTAACGCTTGAAAATACGTTAGAGACTTTATTTTTATTTGTAAGCATCATATCAAGCACGCCTACTTTATTTACTAATCTTTGAGTATACTGTCCTTAAAGTATTTTTAAGGAGATAGTATGCTTTTGAGCTCACGAAAGATTACAACAAAACAAGAATGTTTTGATCTCGTTTCCTGCTTTCTTAAAAGTGGGCAATCTCACATGGCCAAGAAAATGGCATCAAACCAAATACTCTCTATCGCTGGAGAATGGAATACAAAACTATGCAGCAAGATGTTTGTTTTGTACCACTTGAATCTAAATCATCTAAACGTGTTCATCCAGTACATAAAGAAGAAACTATAAATAATGTTTTGATCGAATTCGGTCCTTGTAAAGTTCATGTACCAGAACATAAAAGAAAAAAATCAAAAAGAGGTTCTAAATTCGATACACTTTCTGTGGAAACGATTGAATACAAGCTTTCAGAAGAAGAAAAAGTATGTGCCACTTGTGGTTCACCTTTGACGGAAATGAAAAAAGAGATAAGAAAAGAATTGGTCATTATACCAGCAGAGGTAAAAGTCATTGAACATATTACTTATGTATATAGTTGTAGAAATTGTGATAAAGAAGGAACAGGAATTTAAGCGTTATGATATTCACCTAACCAAACAAGACCTTTCAAACTGGACTTTAAAAGGTGCCGCACTATTAAAGCCACTTTTTGAAGAACTCAAACAAGAACTTCTTACGAATGAGTTACTTCATGCAGATGAAACCACTGTTGAAGTACTTAATGATCCAGGAAGAAAAGCGACTTCTAAATCTTACGAATGGCTTTATAGGACCACTAAGAATGCTGAAAGACCAGTGATCATTTATGATTATCAAGTAGGTCGAAGTGGTGAATATGTGAAGACATTCTTAAAGGACTGGAAAGGAACCTATCTTCACTGTGATGGATATAGTGGCTATAAAAAGCTTGAAAACGTTACATTATGTGGCTGCTTAGTTCATGCTAAACGAAATTTCCACAAGGCATGGCAGGCATGTCAGAATAATGAAGACGCTAGGAAAGGTGAAGCTTATATCCAGGAGCTTTTTACAATAGAAAGTGAAGCTGATAAGTTAAATTATATAGCTGAAAAAAGACTTGAACTTCGACAAAAGAAGTCAAAAAAGAAGTTAGATGAGTTTTATACTTGGGTAGATGAGGTCAATTCAAAAACTTTGCCACAAAGTTTATTGGGGTGTATGAAAAAATCTCTGTAAATTGCTTTCTATGATAATTATATGAGGGCAGAATGGCATACTTGACCATTTCTGCCGTGGCTATAATATAGCCTGTAGAAAATAGGCATGTCAAGGGCACCCTCGTAAGAGGGTGTTTATTTTACCCTTGATATCCTATTTTGGGAAGGCTACAGAGGGAGTCTCCCTTCAAACATAATACTCAGTTCACCGTATACTTTGCCCCAATTTCTAAGAGGCATGGACCACTTTTTAGTCGCCTCAAAGGTAGCCAAGTATAATGCTTTAAGTAAAGCTGTATCACTTGGAAATACACTTCTTTGATGATTTAGTTTACGGTAAGTGCTGTTAAGGCTTTCTATAGCATTAGTCGTATAAATAACTTTTCTCACATCAGCAGAAAACTTAAAAATCGGACTAATTACATCCCAGTTGATTTCCCAGCTTTTCATTGCATGTGGATATTGCTCAGACCATTTTTCCGTTACTTCTTGCATCATTTGATAGCCTTGTTCTTCACTAACGGCATGATAGATTTTCTTTAAGTCTGTTGCAAATGCCTTTTTATCTTTCTCAGAAACGTACTTTAAGGTATTTCTAACTTGATGCACAATACAACGTTGATATTCTGTATTTGGAAAAGCTACGTTAATGGATTCCTTGATCCCTGAAAGACCATCTGCACATAAAACTAAGATATCATTAACACCTCTATTTTTTAACTCATTGAGTACACCAAGCCAATATTTACTGCTTTCATTTTGACCTACTTGAATGCTCAGCACTTCTTTATGCCCATCCATTGTAATCCCAAGGATTACGTAAGCTGCTAACTTACGAATTACATGATTATCCTTCACTGAAAAATGTACAGCATCAATAAATACAATAGGATACACAGATGCAAGAGGGCGATGTTGCCAATCTTCAATTTCAGGTAAAAGTTTATCTGTTACATCCGATACAAAACCTTCACTTACTTCAAATCCATATATCTCTTCAATTTGATCTGAAATCTGCCTGGTTGTAAGACCTTTTGCATACATAGCAATAATCTTTTCATCTATTTGTGAGATATCCTTTTGTCTTTTACGAACAATTTGAGGTTCAAATGAGCTTTCACGATCTTGAGGTACATCAAGTTTAACTTCACCATAATGACTTCGCACTGTCTTAGATTTATATCCATTACGTGAATTAGTATTCTCAGAACGTTGATAATTCTCATAACTAAGGTGATGATCCATTTCCGTTTCCATCATTTCTTTAATGGTCTCACCAAGTAAATCTTTAAGTGCATCTTGAATGTCTTGATCACTCTTAATGTTATACTCATTAATTAGTCCTGTTATAATATTTTTCTTACCCTCACTTAATCTTTCTCTTTTTCTTCTTCCCATAAAAAACAGCCTCCTATGAATTTATTTTATCATAGAAAGCTGTGTTAGGATTTTAATTTACAGACTTTTCTTCACATCCTCAATAAGGGCTATTTCTCCCATGTATTTGGATCCATTATCTATTTCTAAAATATTTTTTAATGCATCCATATTTTCTTTTGCAAAAAATCTACAACCTCTTCATTTTTAAATGTAAATTCAATATCTCTAATTAGCTTACCTCTAAAATATACAGGTTTCACCACGTGGATTTTTTCGTTTACACTATATTTGATAGGTGCAGTAAAGACTTCTTCAGTAGGAATATTGGGTGTAAAAATCGTTCCTAATCTTGACTTTACTGTTGCACCTATCCAAACATGATTTTTAGGTAATTCAAGAGTAAAATTTGTACCAAGCGAATTACTAAATTCTAAATACCTTATCTTTAGGAAATTCAAATAATCAGTCATTTTAGTAAGAGCGTCCCTATGTGCATTCCAGATTTCAAGAGAATTATCTTTATCCAAACGATTAATATTTATAAAAATATCACATAGATTTTTATAAGCCTCCGAAGTTGATAAATCAGGAAACATTTTAGTAGCCCAGGTTTCAGATGGTAAATCAATCATAACCCATTGCAGCATGAATTTATTAATAAGATCTCGATGATTAAATAAAAACTTATTATTAGCTTTCTTAGAAAGATTTAATTTATTGCTTGAAATATCACTAAACATAAGGGAATTAGCACTATTTATTCCAATATAACAAGTATTTTTACTGTCTAGTTCATCAAAAAAAGCAACTCGCCAGTTTGGTATTTTACTAAGAACATCATCAGTACAATGCAAATATTTATAATATGAGATAAAATCATCTTCTATAAACTTCTCATAAATATCACTCATATTTAAGTTATTTTTCTTAAAATAGTATTTCTGTAATGCAATGTCTATAAGTACATCAATTTCTGGTGTTACATTTCTTCCTATTACTGGATTACCATCTTTATCTGGATTACGTGGACGCCCTACTTTGTTATTACCTAAATCTCTACTTTTCCCTCTTCCTCCACATTTCTCATATCTTGTTGCAAAAGCATCATCCCGCATTCCTTTTTGCATATATGTTGAAAATATACGTTTTATTTTATGTCTTTTTATCCCGGAAGCTGCAACAATTTTTTTCAAGGCTTCATTCTGATTGGTAGGTTCTAATAAATCGATTTCATACGTTTTCCAGTACCGATTCACTACCTGCCATTTTTCATCTATCTTAGCCTGTACCTTTTCACTTTCTTCTCTCATCGGTATACAGTCTAAATAAGGGTCAACTATTAATTTTATAACTTCTCTAAATACTTCATCTATAAAACTACTAAGTTTATATCTTACAGGCATTGCTTGATCCTTTTCTAGTTCTATAAAATATATAGCATCTATCTCTTGGCTCCACTTTAACACTCTGATTTTTAGTCCCTTATATTGACCTTCTATATATTCATACACACAATTAGGCATTAATACGTTATCCATCAGCAATACTCCTCTTCATACTTTACCCTATTAAGTGTTACAGGAATAACTTTACTTACATCTATCTCTTCTCTTAAATTAATCTTAATAATATTATTTGCAACTAAATATTTAAATAAATTTAAGCATGTATACGCTTCTAATCCTGCATCCTGATCTAATTGATGACATATATCTCGCATACTTTTGCCCTTTTTATAAATTCTGCTACAAGTTCTTTAGTCTGATTTGGTAACCAATCTGGTAGTCCTATTCTATCTATGAAATAATAGTCATATATGTTGTCTATATTCTTACATATAATAGGTTCTAATTCTTCTTCTGTAATAATTCCCCAATCATAACCATTACGTTCGCACCATACCCTCTCTATCTCAAATTTTTCAAGTACTCTTCGATTTACTAAATCGTTTTTCAGTTTAAATTCTCGTATTACTCTATCAGAAGATCCTTGATGATTCTTTACTAAAAGATAAAAATCTGGAACTAATGGCTCATATTTTTTAGTTGTTGGATGACTTGGGTGTTTAATACCTAGTTCTTCTGCAATAACAAGTGTCTCATCTAACGGTAACACAAATTGCTCTAACGGATCTGATATTATACTATTTGATAACTCAAAAATCATACTGCAAATCGATTCCTTATCCGACAGTGTTGTATGTATACGATTTGCCTCTATACCATTTTTACGCAATACTCTTCCTTTAGACGGAATATCTTGCACTGTATAGTAAGGCACATAGTCATCCCCTCTTCCTTGACATCTCCCTTGTTCTATTTTTTGTTCATAATCAGCTTTACTTCTTCTTTTACCCATAAAAAATACTCCTTGTAAAATATTGTTTTTTGAACTAATGTCCAATAAACAGTATTTCACAAAGAGTGCTATTTTATACAAACTTTATTCTAATTCTACATTTGAATATTACCGTTTTTATTAATTACTCTACAGTAACTGATTTCGCTAAGTTTCTTGGTTTATCAACATCATTACCTCTTGCAATTGATACATAATAAGAGATAAGTTGTGTTGGAATTACAGAAAGTACTGGCATTAATAAGTCTTCTGCACCTGGAATATAGATGACATCATCTGCTACTTTTGCAACTTCTGTATCACCTTCTTGTGTAATAGCAATTACGAAAGCACCTCTTGCTTTTACTTCTTTAATGTTAGAAATCATTTTTTCCTCTAATGTTTTTTGTGTCACAATGCAAAGAACTGGTGTGCCTTCTTCAATAAGTGCGATTGGACCATGTTTAAGCTCTCCAGCTGCAAATGCTTCTGTATAGATATAAGAAATTTCTTTTAATTTAAGTGCTGCTTCTCTAGCTGTTGTAAAGTCAACACCACGCCCTAAGTAGAATGCATTATTTGTATCCTTCATATCATGTGAGCACTGTTCAATTATTTCTTTATTTGCTAAGATTGCTTCTACTTTTGGTGCTAATGCTTCAATATTTTTAATGAGCTCATGATATCTTTCTAATGTTACTGTTCCTTTTTTATAAGCAAAATCTAAAGCGATCATATAGAATGCAATCATTTGTGCTGTATAAGCTTTTGTAGAAGCTACAGCAATTTCCGGCCCTGCCCATGTATAGAATACATCATGTGCTTCTCTGGCTACTGATGAACCTACCACATTAGTAATCGCAAGAACTCTTGCACCTTTTGATTTAGCAAGCTTCATAGCTGCCAATGTGTCTGCTGTTTCACCTGATTGAGAAACAACGATAAGCATTGTGTGCTCGTCAATAAATGGATTACTATATCTAAATTCTGATGCAATATCTACTTCTACTGGTACTTTTGCAATCTGTTCAATTGCAAATTTACCTACAAGCCCTGCATGATAAGCTGTACCACATGCTACAATATACATTTTTGTAATACCATCTAAGTCTTCTCTTGTAAGCTTGATATCATCTAGGTGAATCATACCTTCATCATCAAGTCTTCTTAAAAGTGTATCACGAATAGCTTGAGGCTGGTCATAAATTTCTTTCATCATGAAATGATCAAATCCACCTTTTGATGCAGCTTCAATATCCCATTCTACTGTTTTAAGCTCTTTTTCAACTACATTATTATTACCATCATAAATTGTGAGCACACCATCTTTAACATGAATCATTTCATCATTTTCCAAGTAATAAACATTACGTGTATACTTTAAGATAGCTGGTACATCAGATGCAATGAAATATTCTCCTTCACCTACACCTACAATAAGTGGACTTTCTTTGCGTACTGCAATAAGCTCATTTGGATGCTTTGCTGAAACGACACCAAGTGCATATGCACCTCTAAATACACTAACTGCTTTACGTACTGCTTCAAGTAAATCACCTTCATAGTATTTATCAATAAGATGTACAGCCACTTCTGTATCTGTTTCAGATTTAAAATGATAGCCTTCTGCTGTAAGCATTTCACGAAGTTGCATATAGTTCTCAATAATACCATTGTGAACAACTGCAAGTGTTTCTGCTTCATTTAAATGTGGATGTGAATTGACATCTGATGGCGCACCATGTGTTGCCCATCTTGTATGCCCAATTCCTACTGAACCTGCTATTGGATTTGCCGCTAAAATTTCTTCAAGACCTGCTAAACGTCCTTGTTTTTTAGCCCAACTAATCTTTTCACCGCCATTTACAATAGCAATACCTGCTGAGTCATATCCTCTGTACTCAAGTTTTGATAACCCATCTATGATGATTTCTGATGCTTGTTTGTTGCCGATATAACCTACGATTCCGCACATAGTTATATACCTCCTGATATTTTCAATTTTTAAGGTGCTAAAAATCTTAAAGCTTATACTTTAAAAATTTTTAAATCAGGGAAATTCACGATAAGCCTGTTGTCCTAAAAATCACTTTTTAGTTTTGTGAGCTTATTAAGGTTGTGATGCCTCTAGAGTATCCGCCGAATTTTCGATAACTCTAGTCCTCGTCAACTTGAAATATTCTCATCAAGTTCTGGCGCTTGCTTGTTTCTATTTCCCATTTGCTTATTATAGCATATTTTTTTCTGAATGCTAGTGCAAATTTTTAAGTCGGTATTTTTTATTGTTTTTTTAATTTTCTTTAAATGGTTAAAAAAGAGAACTCCTTTCTTAAAACCTTTAATTTTGCAAGATTTTTTCGAGTCCTCTTTTTATAATTTTATTGTATGCAATCAAATTCTTTTTGTTGCATAACTCATTTAATTATTTTTTAGGAAGCCAATTTTTAACTGTATCTTTAATAGCTTCTTTAAGTTGTGCACCTTGTTCATTAGTAAGTTCTCCTGATTTAACAGCCTCATTAATGACTCTGCAGTATTCCTTAAGTACACGTTTTTTAAATTTACGAACAGAAATATTTTCTGCCTTTAAAACATCTTCAAGTTTTTTACCTTGTTTAATATATGCAGCAAGTTCTTGTTCATCTACACCACAACTTGCAAGTGTTGCCTGAATAACTTTGAAATTATCAAGTGCAAATGGTTTTGGCTTATTTGGACATTCAGGTTTTTTATTTGGGCAGGTACTTGGTTTATTTGGGCAAGTACTTGGCTTTGGTGCTACTGGTGTGCCTGGCTTTGTACTTGGTGTTTGACTTGGCACTACTGGTTTTGGTGCTACTGGTGTACTTGGTTTTGTACTTGGTGTTTGGCTTGGCACTACTGGTTTCGTAACTGGTGGTTTTGGTGTACCTGGTGTTTGACTTGGTACTACTGGTTTTGCAACCGGTGGTTTTGGTGCTATTGGTGTACTTGGCGTAGCTGGTGCTTTACTTGGTGCCACCGGTGTACTTGGTGCAGCTGGTGCTTTACTTGGTGCCAACGGTGTACTTGGTGCAGCTGGTGCTTTGCTTGGTGCTACTGGAGTACTTGGCTTAGCCGGTGCTTTCCCTGGCGCACCTGTTGAAGGTGTTGATGAGGTTGTTGGTTCTGGCTTAGGTGTACCCTTTCGTGTGACATTTGCTGCTCCAAATATTGTACTTCCCGCCATACATACAAGTAATAAACCTGCTATACTTTGAGTCAATCTGCGTTTCATGATGTTCCTCCTTAAAATCTTTCTATATATATAGATTGTGGAAATTCTTTGATAATATACTGTCAAAATTAGGTACTTAAATTTTTTTAATGTATATTTTACCCATAAATGGACATATTAATTTTAGCCTATCTCTTTTATATTTTAGGTGTGTTTGGAGGTATAAGTATGGTAAAACATTTACTTTGTACAAACTGCGGGTATGATATGGTAGGTGCCGAATATATTGCAAATACTGTAGAGTCTTCTTTAGCTATAGATGGACCTATGTACAGCAATAACACCTTACTCGAACTCAATACAAAGCCCTATAACCAGATTGTTTGTCCTTACTGTAAGAGTGTAGGTAATTGGACAACCTAAAAAACAAGCAGTGCCACTCATTTGCTGAGTTACACTGCTTATTTTTCTTTCCTTTATTCACCCTCAAGCCATAACTTTTCATGCTTCAAACTTCATTATTTGCTTTTCCCATCTCACTTCACCTGATATCCCACAATCAACGTATCATACTTATTTTCTGTTGTATAACGAATTCCTTTTCCCAATGTACTACTAAGATTTGCAACTACCTTATCTGTTTGCCACTTATTTGAATTTAAATTTAATAATACTAGTGTGCCATTTGTCATTTTCTCACTTTTAATTTTACTTAGTGTACTACTTAATTCATTCATACTTTGTACCTTGTAAAGCCCTTTCGTTTGAAATGGTGCAAATGGTCCACAATATGTATTTTGAGAAGTTGATGGATATAGAGTATGATCCCATTGATGAGACTTTTCCATAAAACTATCTAATTCATTAAAATAACTTGGAAGCACACCAATTGTATTTTCATCTTGATCTGCCCATGTTAAATCTACATGATAATAGTCATCCTCAAGCTTTACAAGATTCCACGCATGGTCCTCTCCAGCTGCAGTTCCCATTATAATTTTATTAGGAATACCTACTATATTTAAACTATACATTAAACTTTTTGCATAGCCATCACATACAGCTTTGCCATCTACTATACCGCCCCATAGTGTATGCGATAAAGGTGTCGCATGAGTAATATAAGTTCCATTCACTAGTTTCCTTGAATATGTAATTCCTTCCATAAGCCCATTAAATAGTGCCTCCTCTCGTTCAAATGTATTCATATCATTTTTAATCTCGTTCTGAATAAGATTTTCAATAGCTATAAAAGCCTTTTCATCATAAATCAGCATATTTTCAGCTGATTTAATAGGATATTTTAACTTAACTGTTACTGTAGGGTTATTATTACCAATCTGTTCAATAGTTCCTCCTGTATAAGTTAACGCCGGATAAGTTAACATTAAATCTTGGATATGATCTTGAATAAGCTTTTGCATGGTATTAATCGTAAAATTTCCGTACTCGAAATTTAATACCACTTGTTCCTCATGGTTTTCTAAAGCATATTTTAAAATTTCATCTAATGCTCCTTCATTTTTAACTTCCCATTTATCTTGCTTAGCTGCTTTACTAATTGTAAAAGTCTGAATCTGG
The DNA here is from genome assembly GCF_982396655.1 of Cellulosilyticum sp. Taxonomy (NCBI): domain Bacteria; kingdom Bacillati; phylum Bacillota; class Clostridia; order Lachnospirales; family Cellulosilyticaceae; genus Cellulosilyticum; species Cellulosilyticum sp. The sequence continues at coordinate 34,776 of NZ_CEVXFV010000037.1, forward strand.
ACACCCTGACTTGCCTCAATACAAATATAATACTTGCCAGGTAATGTAACCTTTGCACCATTTTTTACCGGCATTGCAAAGCTCCCATCTCTACTTATCGTTGCCTTGGCACCTGTAAAGTTAACTATATAGCTTATGCCTTGATCTCCTAGCTGCGTAATGTGTACGCTCCCTTTAGCATACACATTGCCTAAACTACAACACATGATAAAGCTAAATAGGATACATTTTATAGCTTTTCTTAACATAGACCTCGTCCCCTTTTCACTTTTACAGCAGTACAATTATCAGAATTTTTAACTTATTACTAATATAACACAAAATAAAAAATCGGCTCAAGCCCTTTTAGACTTTTACCGATTTTATTGTTAATCGTTATACTTATTAAACAGCTTGTACTTCTTTTTGATTTGCTACTTCTAACATATGTTCTTCAATAGCTACGATACTTTGTTCAACGCCCCAGAAGAAATATTTTTCTCCTATCTGCTCTACAAGACCACCACGTGACATCATTTCTTTAACTTTAGGTTGTACCCCTACAAATAATACTTTTGTGCCTTGTACTCTTAAGGCCATGCTCATTTCTAAAAGCATTTGTACTCCTGTTGTGTCAATAAGTGGGACCCCACGCATAGATAAAATCATATAATGTAAATTGTCTAGATTTTCTATTTCCTGTGAAATCTTTTCAGTTGTTGCAAAGAAAATTGGACCTGATAAATAAATAACTTTCGTACGACGATGATGATATTGTACACTGATTCCATTTGCTGTAAGTTTATCTACATCAATATCACTTAAATTAATTTCAATATCTGCAATACGTACAACAAATAAAACAACTGAGACAAGTACACCTACTAAAATTGCTGTTGTCAGATCAAATAATACAGTACAAATCATTGTAATTAAAAATTGTGCAATAGCTGTCTTGAGCTTTTTGGTAAATATATACTGTATACTTTCCCATTCATTCATACGCCATGCTGTTACCATTAAAACACCAGCTAAAGCTGCAAGTGGAATCTGTGACATTACGCCACCTAATAAAAACATAGAAGCTAAAAGTCCCACAGCATGAAAAATACCTGTAAGTCTTGTTTCTGCACCTGATTTAATTGCAACACTTGTACGTGCAATAGCAGCGGTAGAAGGAACGCCTCCAAAGAATGGTATTAACATATTTCCTATTCCCTGTGCTACAAGTTCACGGTCCGCATTAAGCTTTTCATTTTTCATACGTCCAGCAGATGCCCCACATAATAAACTTTCAATCATTCCTAATGCAGCAATACTAATTGCTGGGACAATGAATGGCGTTAGGCTTTGCTCTCCAAGTGTTCTAAGTCCAAGCCTTGTTTCTGGAAGTAATGTTTTAGGAATATTTCCCACTACCGCTACATCCAACTTAAATCCCATACTAATAGCTAATGCAATAATAATTCCCACAAGAGAAGAAGGGACCTTAGCATTCCACTTTTTGGGCCAAATTATCATAGTTAAAACAACAATCCCACCTAACAATACGGCTGATGCATTAGGAGAGAATCCTAAGTGCCCATAAGAAATTAGCTTCTGAACTGCACTACTTCCTTCTGAAGTAACGCCAAAGAAATTATCAACTTGTCCTAATGCAATAATAATTGCAATACCTGATGTAAATCCTGTAATAACTGGTGCTGGAATTAGGGTTACTAATTTACCTACTTTTAAAATACCTGCTATAAATAAAATAACTCCCGCAAGAAGTGTGGCAATAAATACGCCCTTCATTTCATATTGATGAACTAACCCTATTAAAATAGCTGTCATGGCACCTGTTGGTCCTGAAATCTGATAAGATGCTCCTGATAAGGTACTCATTATAAATCCTGATAAAATAGCTGTAATTAGCCCTGCTGCTGCATCTGCACCACTACTTACTCCAAATGCAAGGGCTAAAGGTAGTGCAACAGCTGTTACTGTAAGCCCGGCCAAGAGATCTTTAGAAAATCTTTTTCCATTATAACCTGCAAACTCATTTTTCATGTCTAAAATATACTGCTTAATCATGATTCTCCCACCTTATTTAATTTTTCCTTTAAAACGTTTTTTATTATACGCCTTTAAATTCATACTTTCTACATATATTGTAATATATTTTTTATTTTCGTAAAAATATACAATTAAAAATAAAAGTCCCATCTTTTTATGTGAAAAAGAATGAGACTTTTATTTTTAATTTTACCACTTACTTCCTTAAACTCAAAATAAACTTAAAATTTTATAGTATAGATAATATAAATTGTTTTGCTGTACGTCCTGAACGGCCACCATGTAAAAGTTCCCATTGAATAGCTTTTTCACGTAGCGTGTTTTCATCTAATGTTACTTTATAATGTTTAGCGATGGCATATACCATTTCTAAATATAAATTTTGATTTGGCGAAGTAAAAGTTAATGAAAGCCCAAAACGATCTGCTAAAGATAATTTTTCTTGTCTTGTATCTGTAATATTAATTTCTTGTCCCTGACGATCATCCCAAGTTTCCTTTACTAAATGACGTCTGTTTGATGTAGCACAAATAAGTACATTTTGCGGTCTCACCTCAATGCCACCTTCAATAAGGGCTTTCATATATTTATATTCTACTTCAAATTCTTCAAAAGATAAGTCATCTAAGAATAATATGAACTTCAGACCCCTTTCCCTTAAAGTATGTAAAATGCGATTAAAATATTTAAAATCTGCCTTAGAAAGCTCAACGACACGTAACCCCTCTTTACAATAAGCATTTAAAAGCGCCTTTATAGAAGAAGACTTTCCTGTTCCTCTATCACCAAAAAGTAAGACATTGTTAGCTTCCTTACCTTGTAAAAAGGCTTCTGTATTTTTTATAAGTGCCTTTTTCTGATAATCACATCCAATAAGCTGATCAAATGTAATAGGGTCACATTCACCAATCCCTACAAGCCCTATTTTTTCATCCCACTTAAAAGCTTTATATCCATTCATTATACCTGCACCAAAGCGTTTATAATAACCTACTAAGTAATCTACTATCTCTTCTGCTGAGTGTGCATTTTCAAATACTTCATATAAAGGATCTAAAAAAGTTGGCGCTCCTTTTGCAAGTTCGATATCAAATGGCGAATGATGCCATAAGTCTAAAACTTGTGCAATGTCTTTTACAGCTAATGTACGGAGCGCCTCATCAATTTTTTCCCCGTCTCGCTCACAACTTACTGAAAATGCATTTTCTGAACGAGCTACTAAATATGTTAAATACATTTTAAACAAATGTTGTTTAAGTCCAGCTGCTACTCCCACCTCTAAAAGTTCACTTAGTGTTTCCTCATAAATTTTTTCTCTTATTTCATCTGCTTGACCTAACTGATGTTTGCAACTATTTGTGCTATACCCCAATCCTTCGTTTAAAGCATATACCCCATTTAAAATCTTATTTTCATTGAAATTACGATAAAATACAAATGACATATGTTTTCCTCCTGTTGTCTCTATATAGGAGTAATTATAATATATTTTAAATTTTTTTCAATTATTATTTGTTTTTTGATGTTTTTAAACGTTTTATCAACGAATCCATACTGTTGTACCAATAGGAATATTTTTATACAGCCAAGCACTATCTTTTTCTGAAAGACGAATACATCCATGAGAAACTTTACGTCCCAAATCATATTGACCAGATTTAATATAGGTACCACTTTTGTCAAATAAAACAGAGTGATACATGTAACTTGAGAAAAAAACAAGGGCATTTTTACAGCGAAAGTTTTTATCTACACCAAAATAAGGCATGCTATATTCTATTTTAAATACGCCTGTAGGTGTTGCATTGTTTACCTTTCCTGTGGAGCAAACAAAAGTTTTCTCTAAATGCCAACCGCTAGGCGTCTTTTTCAGAACATGCGTACGCTGTCTATATAAATCTGTCCAGATTAAATAATCTGTCTCACTATGCATTTCATTTAAACTTACAAAATCCTCAACATCTTTTGAATCTACTGTCGGATTCAAACTTCCTGGGTCACCTTCTAAAATAATACTATTCCAAGGAATACGCACTTTTTTTCCATCTTTATCTTTAACAATATAATAGTACGTTTTCTCAGAACGCCAAATTTCTACCTTCTCTTTTTCTTTAAAAGGACCTACATTGTAGCGCATTGTCCCCATGACACGAAATGGTGGGAAAAGTTTAGAAAGATACTGTCTGCGCTTTTCATTTTCATAACGCTTAAGGAGTATCTCATTTTTTTGACCATATAATAAACTACTTTGACACTGCGTAGGTAATCCATTAATTTGCAAAATTAATGTTGTCATATACTCACCACTTTGTGTTAAGCTTTTAGGATATTTTTCTTTTGCTTGACCAGGATCTAAGGCATATCCCATTTCATAATGATCAATAAATGTCTTTCCATCCCAACAAATATGAAGTAAATCTAAGGAAATAGGAATTTGTGAAATATTAGTAATTTTTTCTTCATCTACTTTTACAAAATGATTCATCTTAAGCCAGCTATGATTCGTGATAAAAGCACCCTGATGCGTATCAATTTGCCACAATACTTTTAAGGCATCTAAAGGTACTAAAATTTCTCCATCTGCTTCAATAGTATACGTACGAAGTGGCCCTATATAAACAATCTGATTACTTATACTGACTGGCTGATCTTTTAATGGTAATGCTGCAACAGCTGATGTATCTAATGATTTACCATAATTTAAATAAATTATGCCATTTACTTCTTGTTTTTCAAGCCCCATTTTTTCTAAATAGGTTAAAGGAATATATTTATTTTCATGTAAACAATAAAGAGGATAAACATTTCCTCCCATAATAAATATATTATAATCTTCTTCAAGTACACCTACATAAATCTTAGGATTATATGTCATACCATAAGTACAAGATGAGACCAGAAAAAGACAACATAAAAAAATGCTAATAAGAATTTTCGGTTTAATCATTATACCTCCTCCTCTTATTAGCATTTCCCTATTTTCATTAATCTATGATACAATCAAAATATTTTTTATGCTTCTTAATTTGCTTTTTACTACCTACAACGCATAAATAAGGTGCTTCTTTAAAAGCATCAAAGAGACTTGCAAGACCTCTTATTTGTTCTAAATTTGTATTTAAAATCTCTTGCATAGCTTGTTCAAGCTGAGCCGTAGACATTCCACATAATGTATACATGAGCCCTCTTTCACTTTTTTGCTCCATACTCATAGGTGCTTGCATCGTCCCAATGGTATGAATAATATAACGTTCTAGTTCTCTATCTTCTAATTGTAAGTTTCTTAAAAGGTCACCTATTCCATCAAATACTTCAAGGGTCCCTGCAAGCTTAGGATCACAATAAGAACAAATAACTAAATTCCCATCTCGGCTGACTAAAAGATCGCAGCCATATGCCCCACCTTGCAAACGAATACGATCCCATAAATACGTACTTTCAATAATATGAGCTGCTACTTCTAATACACCATGATATGAGAAACCTGCTTCTATAAAATTAAATCCTTTTGCAATCGCTTCTACTTTTTGCATTGTACAATATGCTTCTCGCTTTGTATCTAATGCCAACTGATACTGATAATGTGATAACATGCAATCTTCTAAGCTATTTCCTAGCATGAATATTTGTTCCTGTAAAAATACCTCTTCTGATTTAGGTGCTGTAACATAAGCCATTAAGCCCTGCTTACACATAATCTTTTTATAGAGCTGCACTACCTTTCCCATTACTTCATCATATTTTATTTCAAACTGTTCATAGAATGCTTTAATAAACTGATAAAATCTAATGCCCGAAACAATATCTTCATATTGACCAGCTGGTGAAAAGAATGCAAATACACGTCTTGTTGCACGATATTCAGGTGCACCTTCAAAACTTCTTCCTAGTTCATATTGTATATTTCCAATAATCTCTTTGATTTTTCCCTTTTCTATAAAAATACTTTCAGTTAAGATTGATTGCATTAATATTCGCCACTTCTCTACCTCTTCTATAAGTACTTTACTTGTAATTTTAAAATAAGGCTTATAACTATTCGTCTCAAGATGATTATACGCTTGCAATGAACAATTCATGCCACCAGTTATACGATTAATGGCATTTTCAAGGGCTTGATAATCCATATTGGCTGTTCCAACATAAGTAAGTAAATGACCTAATAATCCCAAATAGGGCAAGTCTTCTTCTGGTACAATACGCGTATCAAACAATATATGAATATAAGCAATCCCCTTTGTCTCTTCTTCTTGGAAGTAATATTTAAAAGGTGCATCATTTATTTCCTTATGATGAATTGGTATAATTTCTAAATTTAAATCTTCCTTTTTTAAATAGGGCAAACATCTTAAATCTGCTTCTGTATTTTGCATCATTTGCATCTGTTCTAAATCCCACATCCTATTTACAATTTCTGTCTTATCATTGTCTGTCAAACTACTTTCATAGGTTGCTAAGCTTTTTTCTAAAGCGTCATGTTCTTCTTTTGCAAGTTGATGGCTTGGATTTAAAACCACGAGTACACGATGTTTATTATTTAAAAGGTACTTCTGAATTAAGGCTTCAAAGTAACCTTTTGCTTTATAGAGCTTAATCTTTTCTACAGGTTCCTTATATTTAAGGTGTATAAAAGGCTTACCACCATATAAATAACTATTTAAAATCATTTCACCATATTGAAGTCCTACAGGTTCATAAGATGCATCAACCTCTTTTAATTCAAAAGCAAGTGTATGTAGTGCTGCCTCTATAAGATCTTCATCAATACCTTCTTTTACTAACTTTTGAAGCGTTTCAAGAACTGTTTCTTCAAAAAGTCTTCCTTGATTTTTTGCTGCACCTTTTAATGAAATCGAAAAAACAGGTTGATAACGACTTGTATCATACCCTCCCTCACCTAAACTTACACCCAGATGACGATCTACCACTATAGCTTTTGCCAACGGAGATGCACTACTTCTAAGTAACATGTGTTCTAAAAGTTCAAAGGCAAGTCTAAGCTCTGCATCTAATGCTGTTCCTATTACAAAACTTAAACTCATTAGTGTTTGATTCTCTTCTAAATCTGCTGGATAAGCTTCTGTTACATAAAGTGGCTCATTAGGAGTTTTTTGACATTTTCCTTCAAAATTCCTTCTTATTGTTTGTTCTGATAGAGACGGTAGCTCCTTTAAACATGATTCCTCTAAAAGCTGTAATTGTTCTTTTAAGTCCATATTCCCATACAAATAAATCACGCTATTTTGTGGAACATAGTATTTCTCATGGAATGCTAAAAATTCATTGTAACTAAGTCCTACAATCTCTTGTGGTATGCCACCCGCATCAAATCGATAATGTGTATCTGGGAAGAGCGCCTTACTTAAAGCATGCTCAAGCCTTGTTGTTGCCTCACCATATTCACCCTGCATTTCATGATAAACAACGCCACTAATTCCTAGCTCGCCTTCGTCTAGCGTATAATGCCATCCTTCTTGGGCAAAAAGTCTCTCATCTTCCTTCATCAACGGATGAAAAACCATATCCATATAAACTTTCATGATACCACTTAAATCTTTTTCACTTAAGCTTGCACCATAATACATCGTCATATCTGGATAAGTACAAGCGTTCAATGTTGTACAAATAGACCCCTTTTCAAGGGCCATAAAAGTTTCCTTCAGTGGATACTTCTTCGATGCACAACATACTGTATGTTCTACAATATGAGGTGCACCATTATTACTTTCTGGCGGTGTATGAAAAGCTACACAAAAAACCTTATGGGGATCTTTGTTGCTAAGATTAATAATTGTGATCCCACTTCTTTCGTGTTTTAAAACACGCCCTATTCCTTCTACTTCTTCAATGTATTCTTGTTGAAGGAGTTTAAATCCCTTATATTGCTGTACACATTCTAAATCCATCCTAAATCCCTTCTATTATATCTCTCGAATTTATATTCCTACTATTCCGATTCCTCAAGCACTTCAAATTGTAACCAAATCGGTGCCGCTGAACCATTGGGAATCATATAACTTAAGGTCTTTGTTTCGTATGCCTTAAGATTCCCTAAATCAACTGCTTCCTTACAGCGTTTGAAATAATGCATACGTTCTATAGGGCATAAGTTGCCTTCTTCCCATTTGATTACACCTTTGAACACACCTGCTCTTGGTACAAATTGTACTTTTGTATCAGCTTCTGTTTGAATTGTAATATGATACATTATACCATAGTTTCCTCGGTTCATGGTAATTTCCTGCGTAATTCCATCTTTTCCTATTGCCCAATCTTCATCTTGTTCCATACACATATAATATTTTCCAAAACTAGGTAAGTGAAGTGTGTAATATTCTTCTAAAACAGAAAATGTACCTCGCGGATGACGATCTCGTTCTAAGTAAGGAAGTTTTGAAATAAATCCGCTATTTTCTGTAGGTAAAATGGCAGCTATAATCATTTCTATCTTCCCATTCGTTTCAAAATCAATAATACCCGTTAGTAACGAATGTGGGACCCATGAATTTTCTTCACTTTCAAATATAATCCTTTCTCCATAAGGAGGTACTACGATCTCTTCTTTCTCCTCTCCATTAAAATACTTTTCTAGTAATGTTTGTCCTGCTTGAACAATATACTTAGTAGGACCCACTACTTCTTTTTTTAATACTTGCACAGTCGTACTCATATCTTCTTTATTCCTTATAATCACTACAAGACGCTTATTACCACATGATGCATTTAAATGATGAAATAACAATCGTCCCCTTCCTATCACTTGCTCTTCATATAAAATGCCATGTGTTTTCACCTCTTCCGGTGAATCACTTAAAATAAGTTTTCCCTTTAAGACATCTTGAGGCGGTCTTTCAATAAGCTGATAACCTATAAAATCATTTTGCTGCTGGCCTAAGCAACTAGTTATGATTAAGCTACTCAATAAGCATATAAACAATATTTTTTTTAGTACAGATTTATGTGATGTAATCATTCTTTCACCTCATCCTAATTTGCTCCTTTCTAGTATGTACCTTTTATATCACTTCACATTCACATTTAAAAATCAAACTTTCCTAGTCTACAAAAAAAAGAGATAGGAAATCCCAATGTCATTAAGTTAAGACATTAATTAGGTATCGTCCAAAAAATAATCAAGTAC
>NZ_CEVXFV010000038.1:0-43374 GCF_982396655.1 Cellulosilyticum sp.
GTACGGTGGTGTGAGAGGTCGGATAATCAATTAATGGTTATCCTCCTACTCGATTCAAAAAGAAAAGGCGGATTTTATTAGGGCAAATAAAATGCAGTTTTGTATAATGAGGAATAAAAATCATAAAAATGGTAGAAAAATTAAGTATAAAATAGTAAAATAAAAAGAACCTGTAAGATTTGCCGTCTACAAAACAGGTTCTTTGCTATAGTATGTTTTCATGCCTCTATTATAGCATAAAATATAAAAAAGTATAGTGGAGGATAAAATGAAGATTAATATTCCAGATTGTTTTATAAATGACTCGGAAGAGTATATTACTATACCTGCAATGAGACGTTTTTGTGATCAGCAGCAAATAAAGGCTGGATACCTTAGAGATGAAATAATAAATAGTATTATTACTTTTGCAGAAGAAAGTGAAGAAAATTTAGTTAAATTTTCGAGTTGGATTAATAAGGTTTTAAAAGAAGGAATAAAACATATATATTTAAAAGAATATGTTATTAAAAATCAAGTTCTACTAGAAGGTTTAAAAAATCCTAATATGGTAGATAATATACTTAAACAGAAATTTCCTAATTGTCCTCAAGTAGATATTTATATGAGTAATGCAACTAAAGAATTATTGCTTCAAAAATATACATATAAATTAGAAGATGATGAGGTCAAAGTGATTTACTTTGAATTTGTGATTAAATTGATACAAGTTAATAACAAATTTATTAAGCAGACAATTTCGTATCCTATTTATGTTGATATGGATTTAGAGAATGGAGTTATGCAAATTAGAGCAAAGTCCAAAAAGGGATTATTTTTATATACACCAGATTTATCTACTGAAGATAATTTAAAACAAAATGTAGATGTTTTATGCACAAAAGTAAGTAGAATTATTAGCCAATCATTTGAAATAGAATATTTGAATAGAAATGACAGTACAAATAGATTCAAAAATTATATATATAATCTTTTTAATGACTCTACTTTTACACCTCAGTTTATAGCAGACTTAGTAAGCGGATATTCAGCTAACATAGATACATTTATTAGTCATATACAAAATGAATTCAAAATAGACGATACTTATTATACTCATATGAAAGAAGATCTGAATATTTTTATTGAAAAATACTTATCTGTAACCAGATTAAAAAAAGAAGATTTGCAAAAAGATAGAGTATTTTATCCGATAAAAACTTCATCTACAGATATTGAACAGACCAAACATTCTACTACAAGTTCTAATCATGAGCCGTTGCAATGTAAAGAAAAGTTTTTTGATACCAAGAAGTCAATTCAATCGTCAAAGAGTTGTGATTCAGTATCTTTTTGTCACGCTAGACAACAAAATAAATATTTTGGAAGTGAACCATTCATTATTTCATTTGAAGTAAGTAAAGGTTGGTGTATAATAAAATTACCAAGATATGTAGAAGAGGAGGATATTCAGTATGTACTATCCAGATTTATTAACACTTAGTTGTTATAATGTTATGAAACCATTTATTGAGCAACTGGATGTATGGCTTGCATCTTTACCATCTTCTATTGCAGACCGAATTACCGTTGAAAATATATCTAATACTTTCGGAGTTCAATATGAATTAGTAAAGAGTATGCTAGATGAATTATGTAAAATAGGAGTGTTAGAACACAGTTATGCAATAACATGTCCAGAATGTGAATTTACATTAAAAATTACGGATAAAAAAAATTTAGTAGAGGATTTATCAAAAATCATATATTGTTATGAATGTGAACAAGACATTGAGCCAACAAGTGATGATATATTTATCATGTATAAACGTATCAAACAGCCTGATAGAGCGTATAGTATTTTAAAAAGTAATACTGTTGCTAAAATAGATTTAGATATAAAAAATTCTTTAACGAAAGGATTAAATGAAGATATAAAGGTAATAGATTCTTTTTACTTCGCCCCTGATGTAAATGAGTATAAAAAGTTAGAGCATTTATTTACAGCTCTTGATGCTGATTACGGAGCCAATACAACTGCAAAAGGGGCTGCTTTAGATAAATTTATTTCATATTTATTTGAAATAGTACCAGGTTTTGATACTTCAACTGAACTTAGGAAAAAGAAGAATGTGAATCAAATTGACTGCTGTATAAAGAATAAATGTATAATAAAACATAGTATGTTTGAAGTAATGGGACCAGTTTTTATTATGGAATGTAAAAATGAAAAAAGTGTGCCAGGAAATACTTATTTTAATAAATTGGTATCAATTATGGATACAATGGGAATTAAATTTGGAATGATAATTTCTAGGATTAAATGGGCGGCTACTTGTGATGATTTGGCATGGGAGAAGTATTTAAAACATGGTATAGTAGTAGTTAACCTATATGATGATGATTATAAAAGTATAATATATGATAAAAAGAATCTGTTAGATATCATACATAATAAGTATATAGATTTAGTTACTCATTCTAGTAAGCAGTTGTTTAAATAAAATAATAGTTTGAATAGGAATAAAGGTTTATGGCCATGCTCTAATGAAAGGGTGTGGTCTTTTTATGTTTAATAAGTTCATTGGAGAGCTTAAAGAAGTTAATTGGTGGTCAGTACTTCCAATAGGCACTGAATTTGAAGTTATTATAATTGCATCTTATATTATTCTTATATTATAATTCACACTATCTACAATTTTTGACAAAATTTTTATATTACTATATGTTATTATTTATTATACTTTTTAACATGGAGGGATTTCGAATGAAAAGAAACTTATTTACTATGCTTGTATTAGCACTTGCAGTATTATGCACAGGGTGTGGAAATGAGTCGGCACTGCAAGAACAAATACAAAATCTACAATCTGAAAACGAGAGTTTAAAGAATGAATTGCAAACTTATAAAAACAATGAAGAAGCTGAAAAAGAAAAGCAGATTAAGATTGAAGAAGAAAAAAGTAAGTATAAACAAATAAAATTAAATGAGGTGTGTACAGTAGATGGATATGGTGAATTTGCTATTTCATCATACGCATTAGCACAAAAGATTGAGCCCCCTAATCCAACATCATTCTATACATACTATGAGGTTAAAGACCCAGCTGAAACATATCTTGACATAGTACTTAACTTCAAGAATACTTCAACTATAGGTATTAATGCTGATGAAATAACAAATATGAAGGTAATATATGGTGATGGATATGAATATAGTACATTTTCTACAATAGAAGAATCAGGTGGAACAAACTTTACGTATTCAAATATAACTAAAGTAGAACCACTTAAATCAGCTAATCTACATTATATAGCGACACTTCCAGTTGAAGCTAAGAGTAGCAGTGAGTCAATAAAAGTTCAATTCAGTATATATGGATATAACTATGAAATATCATTAAGATAATTAAAAAGACCAGTAGCATTTCAATAAAACGCTACTGGTCTTTTTTTATTGTGCAAATATCTCCTATGTCACAATCTAGGTCTAAGCAGATACGCTCTAGTACAGATACGCTTACACTTTCTCCTTTTTTGAACTTTGCTATAGTGGTCCAACTAATACCAAGTTTTTCATTTAGGTACTTTCTATCCTTATTTCTTTTACGCAACATTATATCTAATCCAATATAATCAATCACTGAATCACCCTCTTAAAATAAAGCTACCATAATTAGTAAAAAAATTCTATAAATCTAGTAATAAATAAAGATAACTCCACATATATGTAGATTGTAGGTATAAATGATGGATAGAGAAAGGATGATTATATGGAGAATATCTGTATAAATAATGGATACTTTGCAACTAAAGTTAAAACAGCAAACAAAGAATTTATATTTGAAAGTAAAGTTACAAAAGCACTAGATAAGTATGAAGCTAATTTGATACTAGATGGATATAAGTATAAAGTAGGTGTAGGAAGTAATGACTTAGAACTGGATAAGACCGTAAGCTTTACGCAAAAGGCTTGTATAAGTTATGCGATTAATAAAGCTACACGAGATAATGAAGTAAGAGTAATGAGTGCATTACCTATTAATTCATACAGTAATGTAACAGCTAGGGAGCAATACAAAGAATGGATATTAAGTTTGAACCATGTAAAAGAATGCGAAGTATATCCAGAAGGTGCTGCGGCTACACTCTGTGATTTATCTTGGTATAAAAATAAATTAGTATGTCTTATGGATGTTGGCGGACTAACTATAAATTGCATGATTTTTGATAATGGGAACCTAGTACCTGGTACAGCTTTTAGTTGTCAATTAGGGGCAATAATGCTAGAGAATAGATTTAGAATGGCATTACAACAAAGTGAGTTAGTAAATGTACCAGATTATCAACTTAAGTATTTAATAGATAATCCACAGTGTCAGAATGTTATAGATGAATATGTAACAAAAATAAAACATGAGCTTAAGAAGATGAATTACCCAACAAATATCCAATACCGCTTTACAGGCGGTGGCTCTATAAAGTACGCAAATGTATTTAGAGAGAGTTTTGACAATGCCTACTTAATACAGGATGCAATCTGGGAGAATGTTAGAGGTCTTTACTTGTTAAGTGAGGTGATTTGGAAATGAAAATAGAAGTTTATATTCCAGATCATGAAGTAGAGCTTATAGGTAAGGTACTTGAATTAAAACATAAAAGAAAATTAAGTAGTTATGTTGTAGAACTACTCAAGAAAGAAGAAGAAGGAATTACAGAAGATAAAGTGATAGAACTTATAAAAAAATATGCAGAAACAAAAAATACCTCCACAATGGGAGGTTTGGAGAGTAGTATTCAATCAGTTTTAGGTGGTTTTAAAGGGTTATAATACCCACTCTGCTTTAAGCGTGCTACTTCTCGGCTACGCCTTCGCATTCGCTACACTTCAAGCGTATGCTAATAAATTTTAAAATATGCATGTTTTAACCAGTTTTATAAAAATAATTGTGCTGCACAAGCAACGGTATAGCAAGCAACATAACCACAGAAAAAGTAAAACATATTATCACTTCCTACTAAAGATTTTTAATAAGTATTAACACTTTCAAGGAGGTATATACATTATGTTTGATAACTTTTTAAATGCAATAAATACACAAGGGAATAACGTACTAGGGGTTATTCGTTTAGGCGGTTATTTTATAGCAGCAATTGGCACCACTTTAGATATTACCAAGAATATGAGGAAGCAGGATATAGCAGGTATGGTTTCCACACTCATTAAATACGGTTGTGGAGTTGGAGTGCTTTATGGTGTTACAAAATTTTTTGATTGGATAATAGTTTGCGTAAGCTAGGAGGTAATATTATGTTTAAAGCGATTAGCATAGGATTAGCAGTTACTATTTTATCTAATAAGACGATTTGCGAAATAGTTGTAAGCACTGGTATAGTATTAAGATTATTAAAAGTTAAGGCAGGTACGCAAATAGCAGTATCAGCTACAGTTGTATTTATACTTGTTACAATGATTAAGGCGATAATATGAAAAGCATGAAAATAACTAAGTACTTTGAGATAGTTAATCCAACTTATGCTATTTTGCAAGTGATACCACATTCTAGTTGTAGGAATTATAATACAAGTTCTATTGCTAAGGTAATATCTAGCATGAAAAGGTACATAGGAAGAAAAGAAAAAAAGTATGTAATTGAAAGCCAGCTCAAATGTACGTATATGATTGATATTTATAAAGATGATGTAAGATTTTACTTTGTAGTACCAGTGCAATACAAGTTGATGTTAAAAGAGAAAATACAAGATACTTGGAATAAGGCAACAGTTAAAGAAGTGGATCAAGTAGAATCTTTTAGTGTTAATAGTGTTTTTTATCAGTTAGAGTATAAGCTTAATAATGCTATGTCATTAAGTGTAGATAAAAAAAGCAATGCATTGCTTAATAGTTTATTAAATGTAGTTGATATAATGGAGTTTGGTGATAGAGTAACAGTAATGTATAATTTTACTCCATGTAGTCAATATGGATGGAATAGCTCGGCAAGAAGGATACATGAAGAGTATAAGAATAATATCCCTATTCCACACACAAGTAATGCAAAAAGGTTTATTTTTAATAGCATTATTAGTGCTCTGGAGTTTATAGGAAATGTTGTAGATGGACTTTTTGGTAATAAGATAGATAATCCTTTTAAAGAATTAAGCGAAATCTTTAAAGAAAATGTGAAAAAACTCTCAGCAGAGACATTAAGAAAAGCTAGTGATATAGTGATAAATAGTCAAATAGCTATTATATCTAGTAGTGATGATAGCACTAGGGCAAATAATAATGCCCTAGTATCTTGCAATAGTTTTTATAGTGTTAATGGTGATAACGAACTTGAATACAGCAAGGTCAGAACGTTAGAACATATAGCTATTAATAAGATAGGTGTAGATGAAAGTAGTAGCTTAATACAGTTACCTGGTCGTGATTTACTTGAACGACATAAAATAAAGCATGTCAATATACAAGAGACTATTGTTCCTCAAGAATTACAAAAAGGATATATTAAAATAGGTAAGTCAACTTATAAGGGGAATACAGTACAGACATATTTTAGTAATGATAGAGAAATAGCTAACTTGCCAGTAATATTATTGGGGCCTATGGGAGCCGGTAAGACGTTTCAAAACTTACAATATGCAAAAGATGTGATAGCTGCAGGTGAAGGATTAATTGTAATTGACTATATTAAAAATTGTGACCTAGCTAATAAAATTGAAGCTATAACGCCTAAAGAACGATTAATAGTACTCGATATGAGCCAAGAATCAAGCCTACAAGCTTTTGCCTATAATGAGTATAAAGTACAAGGGAATACACCTTTTGAACGCATAGAAAGTGCAAATTTACACCAGCAGCAAGTAACTAGCCTCATAGATGCAGTATATATTGGTGAACCCTTAAGCGGACAAATGAGAAAGTTCTTCACTTCTGCTGCTGATATAGTTCTTATACATGATAAAATGAGTTTAAGGGATGTAATAAAGGTACTGGAAAACCATGAAATAAGGAATAAGTTCATAGCAAAGGTTCCAGTTGAATACTTACCATACTTAAGTGATCAGATAGAAACATTAAGGCAACTAGATGACGTAGATAAGGCAGGTAATGTAGTAGGTACAAAATATTCAAAGATAGAGCATATCATGGACCGAATAAATGCTCTTAGGGAAGATGTAAGAATGAGGCTTATGTTTAATAGGTCAGCTGATACAAACATAGACTTTGCTAAAGCCATGGATAATAGCAAGGTAATACTTATTAAGATGAGAGCTGATAAGTTTAGGAGTCAACATGTAAGAAATGTATTAACCACATTTTTTATTAGTAAGATATGGCTTGCATGTAATATTAGAGGTGCATATCAAGAAAAGCCTTTAAGATACCATCTGCTGCTTGATGAAATATTTCAGGCACCAACAACTTATAAGGCATTGGATAATATATTAAGAGAGTGTAGAAAGTTTCAGCTACGTTTAGTGTTTACAGCACACCAGTTAATTGACCTTAAGGAGTTGAATGAAGGACTTAAGAGTGCAGGGGCTAGCTATGTATTAATGCAAAAGACAGCTAAAGAGAATTTTAAGTGTTTAGAGCATGAATTTAAACAACATGGCTTTACAGTAGATGATTTATTAAACCTTAAGAGATACCATAGTTTGAATCTAATCTCCTATAGTGGTGGGTACTCAGCATATGAAGCAGACTTATATAATTCATAAAAATAAGTATTAATCTAGTTTATGTATGCATAAACTCATACAACTTCGAGTTATTGCATACATAAACTTTTATAAACTCGTTTTAAATTAGTTTATGTACTACAGAAATCACCAAAGTAAAGTAAAGTAAAGCAAAGTAAAGTAAAGTAAAGAAGAGTAAAGGAAACTCCGACTAGCGGAGGTTGTTGTTGTTGCATTATATATAGTGAATATTTTTATTTACATAATGTATTTAGCATAGTATAATTTTATTGATTATAAAGTCACATTACTTCTATGTGATAATAATATTTTTCATGATTAATTCCTCATTGTATATTTAGTAATCATTTATTTTGTTTAATACATAGATTTTTTTAAAAGGAGAATGGTTATGAAAAATAAATTAGCAGAAACAGAACTTAAAGAATGTATCAAAGAAAATATTGAACACATTCCAGAACATGTTATTTACATAGAAGTTAATGGAAAGCTTACTTATAAAAAAATAATCATAAAAAATGGTCACTGTAAGATATAACTACAGTGACCATTTATATATATAAGCAATACACAATTATGATTTATAACTAACATATTACTAACAAATGGTGTATAAATGCATTGAAAATACGTAACTCCTGTTTATAAAATATGAACGGAACGAAAAGAAGGCCAAACCCCAATGGCCTTCTTTTTTTTGCTTTCACTAGAGTCAATGTATTTACGAGTCGGCTTCGTAATTAGGGATTAAAGCATGTTACGAAGTAAGTCCTCTAGTGTATCTCTTTTTCTAATTTGTTTTACATTCCCATTTGATTCAATAAGGATTTCAGCAGGTCTAAAACGTTGATTGTAGCATGAAGCCATACAGTAGCCATATGCACCTGCGTCCATCATAGCAATAAGGTCACCGCGGCAAGCCTCTGGTAGCATGCGGTCTTTGGCTAAGATATCACCACTTTCACAGATGTTACCGACTACAGTAAGTGGTGAAACAGATGGACTTTTTTCTTCTTGTGAATAAAGTTCAATATCATGGTGAGAATCATACATAATAGGTCTTTGAAGTGTATTGAAGCCAATATCTGTACCTAAGTATTTATGGTCAGCATTTGTTTTAGTCGCAGTGACCTTACCTAGAAGTAAACCTGATTCACAAGGAATATAACGCCCTGGTTCGATTTGAAACTGAATTTTTTTGCCATACTCAGCTGAAAATGCTGAAAGAACGGGATCAAGTTTTTCGCCAAGTGCATGAATATCAAGACGTGCTTCGCCGTCTTGTTTGTGATAAGGAACACCGAAACCGCCACCAAGATCGATAAACTCTAGATCTTCAAATTGTCTTGCAATATTTAAGATAGAGTCTAAACTTGCAATATATGGGGCATAATCCATAAAGAGTGAACCAATGTGTTGATTGATACCTGCTAAAGTAAGATTATAAGTTTCAAGAATACGTTTTACTTCAGGAATATATTCTGGGTTTACACCAAATTTAGTTTTTTTACCGCCTGTTACGACTTTTTCACAGTGTCCTGCGCCTACACCAGGATTAAAGCGAATGGCTACTTTGCCACCAGGATTAAGTTCCCCATAAAGTTTAAGCTGATCTAAAGAATCCACACTTGTCATAACGCCATGGTCGATAGCAAATTGCATATCCTCAGCTGTTACGTTATTTGGAATGAAGAAAAGTTCTTCTGGTTTGAAACCGCTTTGAAGTGCAAGGTAGATTTCACCTGGACTCATGACATCTGCATGTAAGCCTTCTTCATGAACAATGCGTAATAGATGAATATTTGTATTGGCTTTAATAGAGTAATGGGGTACGAAATTTTCGTAGCTTACTAGGTGTTTCATTTCACGACAGCGTGTTCTTAGAATATCTTCATTATAAACATAAAGTGGACTACCATATTGTTCGATTAAATTATAAACATCATGACCTTTATAGAAATTTGTTTCTTTTGTAAAAATACCATGTAAAGTATGCATAATTATCCTCCTCAAAATATTATCAAGCTTGTAAGCTTATCATATCCAGTGCTGTTGTAAAAGATGAACGCATAAGGCGTACAAGAGATTCGTTTGTAGAATAAAGGCACTGAGCATTTTCTTCAGATAAGTCGCCTGTTATAACTGTTTTTGTATCAATAATCATATAAAACCCTTCAATTGGACGAGTGTGCACATAAGTTTTAATATGACTATCTAAGTGAAGGGGGGCTTCACACATGATGATCACCTTATGATTACTACTTATTTGAGTTAACTCATTTTGGAGCAAAATGATATCCTTTGATGTGCTCATGATATAAAGATGAGATTCACAAAGTAAAATGTGATTTTTAATTTTATTAACCACATGTTCATAGCCGCGAATTGTTAAATAAGGCTCGTTTACCGTAACGCTTTTTGGGAAATAAAGTTCAATTTCTGCAAGTGTATTTTTCATTTCACGTTTTGTAGTAAGAAGTAACTCTTCTTTAGAAATAGGAATATATTTAGTAGACTCCCCCTCGGAGACAAAACATTTTCCTTTATCTTGTAAACTGTATAGAGCAGCATAAACATTTGAGCGCGAAATACCAGTAAGTTTGGCGACCTCGTAGCCAGTTAAACTACCGTGCTGACATAAAGTAATAAAAACAGAAGCTTCAATAGGCGAAAAACCTAATTTATAAAGTGTATCATTAAAATGCATTGCAATTCTCCAGTAGTAGTTTTATTTAGTACTACTATAAAATAAATAGTGTCCAAAGTCAATAAAATATAGAAAATATAAAAGAATTTAATGCATAATACATTATATGCGAAAAATGTGTTAAAAAACAACGATTAGTAGGAGATAAGCTAAAAAACGCAAAAATTGTAATTATAAAACTGCAATTTGTATTTCTAAGATGTATCTCTTATAATAAAAAATACATATCTTATCTTTATAATAAATAAGGTTGTTTATACTATGGTTTTAAAAAACTATGTTACAAAACAAAATATAGCGATAGAAAGGGTAGGTCATGGATATATTTGAATATATGAATGAAAAGAAAGGCCAAGAGGAGTCTCCTTTAGCATCACGTATGAGGCCTACTAAACTTAGTGAAATAGTAGGGCAGAGACATATCTTAGAAAAGGATAAACTTTTATATCGTGCAATTTTAGCAGATAAGTTGCAATCACTTATATTATATGGTCCACCAGGTACAGGGAAGACAACTATTGCAAAAGTCATTGCAAATACTACAAAAGCAAATTTCATTGTATTAAATGCCACGACAGCTGGAAAAGGTGAGATTGTAAAAGCTGTAGAAGATGCTAAAGTAGCAAGAGGAATGAGTGGGAAAAAGACAATTATTTTTGTAGATGAGATTCATCGCTTTAATAAAGCCCAGCAAGATGCATTATTACCTTATACAGAAGACGGTACGATTATTTTAATAGGTGCAACGACTGAAAATCCTTATTTTGAGGTGAATCGAGCCCTTATTTCTCGTTCTTTAGTGTTTGAACTTTTCCCCCTTACATCAGATGATATTAAAGAGATTATTAAAGAAGCAATTAGCAGTAAGGAAAGAGGGCTAGGGGCATATAAGGCAGAGATTACTGAAGGAGCTGCTACTTATTTAGCACAGCGTACGGATGGTGATGCGAGAAGTGCCTTAAATGCATTAGAGCTAGCCGTTATGACGACGGAACGTAGTGAAGATGGCATCATTCACGTAACAGTACCAGTTCTTGAAGAGTGTATGCAGAAGAAGGCGCTTCATTATGATAAGAAGGGTGATAATCATTATGATGTTATTTCTGCATTTATAAAAAGTATGAGGGGTAGTGATCCGGATGCAGTGACACATTATTTAGCACGTATGATTGCTGCAGGAGAAGATCCTAAGTTTATTGCAAGACGTATTGTGATTTGTGCGAGTGAAGATGTCGGCAATGCAGATCCTATGGCGTTAGTAATTGCAACGAATGCTATGCTTGCAGTTGAACAGATAGGAATGCCAGAAGGACGTATTATTTTAAGCCAGGCCGCATTATATGTAGCTTCGGCACCTAAGAGCAATGCCGCATATAATGCTATCAATAGTGCAATCAGTGATATTGAAACATGTGATATTGGTACGGTACCAAACCATCTCAGAAATCACCATTATAGTAACCTGCAGACATTAGAACATAGCGGGAATTATTTATATGCCCATAATTATCCACACCATTATGTGAATCAGCAGTATTTACCCGATCCTTTAGTGGATAAAAAGTATTATGAGCTTACAGAGGAAGGCTATGAAAAGAAGATGAAAGAAAGTCTTAAAGAAAGAAGAGGCGAATAAGGCAAAAAAATAAGCCTCTTTTAAGAAGAGGCCATAAAGCTTTTGATGTCTTTAATTGTAATGCATCCTAAAGCAAACAAAAGGACAATGTAGAAGCTAGCAAGTAGGAGTATACCTAATATTGTGCCAATGACTAAAGAGCATGCAGATGCAATATAGTGGCGATAAATGAAAATGGCACCTAAGCTACTAATAACAGCAGCTATAGTAGGTTGTATAATCCAGCCCATCAGGTTGATAGGGAGAGAAATATTCCTAAGAACCTGCCAAAGAAGGAGACAGCTAATAACACCAGATTGAATGAGCATGGCAATAACGAAACCAACTATACCTTTTTGAGAAACTAATATCTGGATGGCCAAAATGCAAAGCAATGAACCTATAATATTAGTTTGAAATGTTTTCTTTTGAAGCCCGAGACCATTCATAGCACCAGTTAAGATGTTTTGTAAGTATAGGAAAGGACAGATAATAGCCAGTAGTTTTAAAAGATTACCTACCTCTTCTAGTTTATAACAAGCAAGTCCTATTTCTTTAGGAAAAGAGAGGAATAAGGCTGTGGCACCAATTCCAATTAAAGATGAAAACTGAATAGACATTGAAAGTGTACGTTGAAGTCTAGGTTTGTTGTTCATGGCTACAGATTCAGAGATTGCAGGAACTAAGGCTGTAGCAAGTGAAGAAGTTACCATAGAAGGGAAAAAGAGCAGTGGCAGTGCCATGCCGCTAAATTCACCATATAAACTAAGCGCACCACTAGAAGATAATCCAAACTTTTGAAGGCCGATAGGAATAAGTATATTTTCAAGTGACTGTAAAGCAGAGGTCAAAAAACGATTTGCAGTAATAGGTATAGATAGTGCTAAAAGTGTATTAAAGGTAGGCGAAGTATGTAATGTGACTGGCGTAAGCTTAATTTTACGTTTTTTAAGGCAAAATGCTGTATATGAAAGAATAAGAGAACAAACTTCTCCAGCACACATACCGATTACACCTAAAGCACATATGAATTCAATACCTTTTGAAACAAAGAAACTTGCGCACATGTAAATGGCAAGCATACGGCCACATTGTTCAACAATTTGAGCAAGTGCGGTAATAGACATTTCTTGACGGCCTTGAAAATACCCCCTTATACAACAAGCGGTACTCATGAAGGGAATACAAGTAGCGAGAATTTTAAGAGACATGGTTGTTATAGGTTCATGAATATAATAGGTGGCAATAAAGGGTGCAAACACATAAAGTAAAACTGAAAGTAACAAACTAATAGGTAGAGAAATAAGTAAAGAAGTTTTTAATATATGTATAGCATTACCTTGTTCACCCTTAGCTATTTCTCCGGCAACCATTTTAGCGATAGCTAAAGCAATGCCTGCGGAAGAAGCCGCCCAAAGGAGCATATAGATAGGAAAGAGAAGTTGGTAAAGCCCCATACCTTCAGCACCCATGACATTAGACTGATAAATTCTAAAGCCAAAGCCTAGAAGTCTGGTAATGAGGCTGGCAATGGTCAGAACTAGGGTGCCTTGTATTAATGATTTTTTGCTCATTATAATCTCCTTTCTGTGGCTGATAAAAATATACTATTACAATCTATGTGGACAAAGCTAAAAATATGAAGCTTATCCATAAAAAGTTAATGATAAGGAAGGGTTATTGGTTGAGAATAGACAGAGAATTAGATATAATAAGCAATAGGGGATTTTAAGTGGAGGTGAAGTCATCGTGGAAGTAATGAATTGGAAACAAATTTTATTACCATATACACAAGCAGTAGAAGAACTCAAGGTGAAATTTAAAAGTATAAGAAGTGAATTTATAAGTTTAGATGAATATTCACCTATAGAGTTTGTAACAGGTCGTGTTAAAAAAATATCTAGCATATTAGAGAAGGCAAAGAAGAAGCAAATTCCAGAAGATCAGATAGAAGAAAAGATAGAAGATATTGCTGGAATTCGTATTATGTGTCAATTTGTAGAAGATATATATAAAGTGATTGATATTATAAGAGCAAGAGACCGTAAAGATTTAGTTATCGTTGAAGAGAGAGATTATATAACTAATACAAAAAGCAGTGGGTATCGTAGTTATCATATTATCATTAGATATCCAGTGCAAACTGGACATGGTGAAAAGTGGATTTTTGCAGAAATTCAAATTCGTACACTTGCTATGAACTTTTGGGCAACGATTGAACATTCTTTAAGATATAAATATAAACAAAATATGCCTAAAGAAATCCAAGAAAGATTAAATAAAGCCGCAGAAGCAGCTTCTTTACTAGATCAAGAAATGGCAGAGATTCGAGAAGAAGTTTTAAAATGCCAGGAATCTTTCCAACAAGAGTCTAATTTAATTGGAGATATCTTTAGTAGTATTCAGTTTTTAAATAAAAAGAAAAATAAAAAGGACATGAATGAACTTTACGAAATGTTTTGGTCATTATGGGAAGAAGGCGATATGCATAAACTCAAAGAATTTAGTGAGAGTTTAGAGCATACTTTATAAAAATAAGCATTAAGGTATATATTCTAGATAGGGAAGGCAGTTACAAATCTAAAATAAGAGGAGAGAGTGAAATTGCCAATTAGGGTACCTAATACATTACCAGCAATAGAGATATTACAAAAAGAAAATATATTTGTAATGGATGAAACAAGGGCGATTACCCAAGATATCAGAGAGCTTAAGATTGGTATTATGAATTTAATGCCTAAAAAGAAAGAAACAGAAGTACAACTTATCAGGCTTTTAAGTAATACACCATTACAAATAGATCTTACTTTGCTAAGACCTATATCTCATGATAGCAAAAATACATCAGAGGAGTATTTACAAACTTTTTATAAAACCTTTGATGAGATTAAGGATGAGAAATATGATGGTATGATTATAACTGGTGCGCCGGTTGAACAGTTGGAGTTTGAAGAAGTTACGTATTGGGAAGAGTTAAAAGAGCTCATGGAATGGACTAAAACACATGTAACGTCTACGTTCCATATTTGCTGGGGGGCACAAGCTGGGCTTTATTATCACTATAATATTCCTAAATATAATTTACCTCAAAAGAAATTTGGGATTTTTAAGCATCATGCAGTAAGTTTTGAAAAATTACTTCAAGGATTAGATGATATTGTTTACATACCTCATTCTAGACATAGTGAAGTAAGAACTTCAGATATTGCAGTATGTGAGGACTTAGAAATATTATTAACCTCTAAGGAAGCTGGCCCTACACTGATGTGTTCAAAAGATGGTAAACGCATTTTTATGACAGGACACGCTGAGTATGAAGCAAATACTTTAGAAGAAGAATATTTAAGAGATTTGAAAAAAGGTTTATCAATAGAAGTACCAGTTAATTATTTTAATAATGATTGTAGAGAAGACGGTGTTAATGTATGCTGGAGGTCTCATGCTTATACAATCTTTTCTAACTGGTTAAATTATTATGTATATCAAGTCACACCGTATAATTTATCTGAAATTAGATAAACATATCTATAAAAGCATGTGTACTTGTTATACGATGAATAGCTTGTTATAATAACATTATATGGAATAATAAGGAGCTGATTGAATGAGTTGCAGAAAGTGTAGCATGAGAGAGATACCATTAACAATGGAGGAGGTAAGGGAATTTATGAGACAAGAAAAAGCTAAAAGAGGAATGCTGTTTGGTGTAGTTATTGGCATCGTACTTGCATTAGTTGCTGTTGTTTTATGGGTAGCACATCGTAAAAGTAAAGATTTAGAAGAACATTATGAGTACTTTGATGAAGATTTCGAAGATGAATTTGATGATGAAGATTATGATGATCTTGATGAAGATCTTTATGGAGATGAAGATGCTAGTACAGAAGGCGTAGAATATGTAAAAATCAAAGATTTTATGAATTACGATCAAGATGAAGCACATCAAGATGATTTTGCAAGTAAGGAAAAACAAACAGCTTCTGAAAAAACAGAAGAAGTAGAAGAAGAAAAATAATAGTAAACAGCTCTTAATGAAAGCGTATATCACTACATAAATATGATGATATACGCTTTTTTTGTATAAAAAATTATAGTAATAGTTAGTTAAGGTCTTAAAAGGAGTGTTAGGAAACTATTAATCTGTTTCATAGTACTCCTTTTTGTGATGGAGAAAACTTAAACGTATGATTTAGTGTACTTAAAAAATCTGGGATTATTAACTTTATTGTAACAAGTATATAATTTGTTAATTAAAAAACAGAAATATAAGTTTAAAATGCAAAGTTTTTTTAAGTATATTTAATGAAAACATTGACTATACTAAATAAATATTATAGTATTTTTATAATAAACAATTTAATACTTTTCAGAAAAATTTGCACCATATGCACTAAATAGTTACTTAACTTAAATATATATTAAAGTTACTTAAAGGTAATTAACCCATCGTGCAAAAAGGGTGAAAAGTATAGTATGGGGGGATAGAACTTGAAGAAAATAGGTAAGTGCAAAGTAAAGAAAAAGTATCTTGCAATGTTCACACTACTTAGTATGTTATTTGAAGTTTTTCCGCAACAGCTGGTGTATAGTCAGACATCCCAAAGTTTAGACACCTATATGGATGATTTATCTTCGTATACAGAAGTTAAGCGTTATGCAGATTATTTGCCAGAAGAAGTAGCTTCACCGAGCGAGGAGGTTGCTATTGAAGCAGAGAACTATGTACGTAGTGATGGCATGGAAGTAAAGGTTTTAACGGATTATGAAGGACAAGCAGGTAATAGTATTTTTACAGAAGAAGAAGGCCTTGTAGAATGGGAGGTCAATATTGAAGAAGAAGGATATTATAACCTGGACGTATTGTACTATCCTATTGAAGGAAAGAGTTCAGATATTCAAAGAGGCATTTTTATTGATGGGCAGCTTCCTTTTCAGGAGGCAAGTATCATAAGCTTTAATCGCTTTTGGGATAATGAAAGAGACGAGATAGAAGTAGATAATCAAGGAAATGATTTAAAACCTAGTCAAGTAGAGGCACCAGAATGGAGTGAGATGCTTGTAAGGGATTCAAGCGGATACTACAATAAGCCTTTTGAGTTTTATTTTTCAAAAGGTGAGCATACGATTACATTTGTTTCTCAAAGGGAGCCAATGGTAATTCGTAAGATTACATTAAAACCTAGAGAAGAAGTGATGAGTTATGAAGAGAAAATGGCAGAATATACAGCAAAGGGTTATGAAAAGGCAAGCGGGGAGACAATTACTATAGAAGCAGAAAAAGCAAGCCTTAAGTCTTCGCCAATGCTTTATCCAGTAACAGATCACTCAAGCCCAGCCATTACACCTTATAGTCCATCTGAAATCAAAATGAATACTATAGGGGGAGAAAAATGGAATACATCAGGTCAGTGGATTGAATGGACTATTAATGTACCAGCTACAGGGCTTTATGAACTAGGGTTAAATCTCAAACAGAACTTTATAAGAGGTATTCCTGTTACGAGAAAGCTAACAATAGATGGCAAAGTGCCATTTAAAGAAGCCGAACAACTTACATATAAGTACGACAGCAACTGGCGTACAGAGTTTATTGGAGATGGAGAAAATCCATATTTATTTTACTTGGAAGAGGGACAACATACTTTAAGACTAGAAGCAACACTAGGAGATTTAGCGCCACTTATTAGAGAAGTAGAGCTAGGGGTTAAAAATTTAAATGAACTTTATCGTAAGGTAATCATGGTAACTGGAGTAGAGCCAGATAAATATAGAGATTATCAATTAACAAGTGTATTACCTGATGTTATTGAAGGGTTTGGTGAAGAAAGAGACAGATTAAATGAGGTTGCTAAAAATCTTCAAGAGCTGGTAGGGGGCTCAAGTGATAAGGATGCAATCTTACTTACAGTTGCAAAACAAACAGATATGTTTAATAAGGATATTGAAAAGATTATTTCAAGACTTGCAGACTTTAAGCTTAATATTGGTACATTAGGTACTTGGCTAATTGATATGCAAAAAGCACCATTACAAATAGATGCTTTGTATGTTGTGGCACCAGGGGGAGAATTACCTAAAACTAATAATTCCTTAGCAAGTCGCATGTGGCATAACGTACAAAAATTATATTACTCATTTATTATTGACTACAATGCCATTGGAAATGTCAGTGAAGACAAAGAAGCACGAACAATTACTGTATGGGTTCCAACAGGTCGTGACCAAGCGAATACCATCAAAGCACTTATTGATGAAAGCTTTACGCCTGAAACAGGTATTAATGTTAACTTAATGTTAGTTCAACCAGATGTGCTTTTAAGAGCAACACTTTCCGGGGAAGGCCCTGATGTAGCTATGCAAGTTACAAATGATGTGCCACTAAACTTTGCAATGCGTGGGGCAGCGATTGATTTAAAACAGTTCCCAGACTATGACCAGGTCGCAGAGCGATTCTATGATAGTGCGAAAGTGCCATATTCATTTGATGGCGCTGCGTATGCATTACCTGAGACTGAGACATTCTTTATGCTCTTCTATAGAAAAGATATTTTAAAAGAATTAGATCTTGAGGTACCTAAAACTTGGGATGAAGTAAAAACATGTTTATCTGTCCTTAGCAAAAATAATATGGAGGTAGGATTACCTGTTATTAATGTTTTAAATGCAGATATGGTTTATGGTAATTTCCTTTATCAACAAGATGGACAATTTTATACAGATGATGCAAAAGCTTCTGCATTAGATAGTGATACAGGGGTTAATACTTTCAAAGAATGGGTGAAGTACTATACAGACTATACACTAACGAGAGAGTATGACTTTGTAAGTAGATTTAGGACAGGAGAAGTACCAATTGGTATTGCAGATTACCAGACCTACAATACACTCCAGGTATCAGCACCAGAAATAGATGGTTTATGGGGATTCACTACAATGCCAGGCACTGTAATGGAGGATGGCAGTGTCAATACAAGCTCAACAGCTGGTGGTACAGGTATGATTATTCTCGAACAATCAAAAGATAAAGAAGCAGCTTGGGAGTACCTTAAATGGTGGACTTCAGAAGAAATTCAAGTACAGTATGGTCGCGAAATGGAAGGCTTAATGGGTGCAGCAGCAAGATATCCAACAGCAAATAAGGCAGCACTTTCTAAGTTACCTTGGCCAATTCAAGATTATAAGAACTTAGAGGCACAACTTGAAACAGTTAAAGGTATTCCACAAGTACCAGGTGGTTACTACACAGCTAGAAATGTTAACAATGCTTTTTACAAGGTTGTAGTAGATAAAGAAGTTGGTGCAAGGGAAGCTTTAATGGATGCTGTAAGATATATTGATGATGAGATTACCAATAAGCGTAAAGAGTTTGGATTAGATGAGTAGTGGGGAGGGGAAATGATGGGAAAACCAAATGAGGCAGATGCCTTAAGCCTAAATCCTGGTATGGGTAAGAAGGCAAAGAAGGAACACACCTTATGGAAAGAAATGAAGAAAAATAAACAGTCGTATTTACTTCTAGCACCATACTTTATATTGTTTATCGTCTTTACAGTGCTACCAGTACTTATTTCTATCTTTTTCAGTTTTACGAATTTCAATATGTTAGAGATGCCTACCTTCGTAGGTTGGGATAACTATACAAGGCTATTTTTAGAGGATGATATTTTCGTCATTGCTGTTAAGAATACATTGCTTTTTGCAGTTATTACGGGGCCAGTTAGTTACTTTGCTTGTTTCGTATTTGCATGGATTATCAATGAATTAAAGCCTAAACTTAGGGCCCTCATGACACTTATTTTCTATGCACCATCTATTGCAGGTAACGTGTATTTTATATGGTCTATTGTATTTAGTGGTGATCGACAAGGGTACATGAATGGTATTTTATTAAATATTGGGCTGATTAGTCAGCCAATCCAATGGTTCAAAGATGCCAAATATATTTTGCCGATTTTAATCGTTGTGCAATTATGGCTCAGTCTTGGAACAGGGTTCCTTGCATTTATTGCAGGTCTTCAGACTGTTGATAAATCTCTCTATGAAGCTGGGGCTGTGGATGGCATCAAAAATAGATGGCAAGAGTTATGGTATATTACACTCCCTTCTATGAAACCGCAGCTGATGTTCGGAGCCGTTATGCAGATTACACAGTCATTTGCTGTATCCGATGTATCGATTCAGCTTGCGGGTTCGCCTAGTGTTAACTATGCGGGTTCTACAATCGTTACCCACCTTATTGACTATGGTACTTTAAGGTTTGAAATGGGCTATGCGTCAGCAATTGCCACAATATTATTCTTAGTTATGATTGTGACAAATAAACTTGTTCAAAGATTATTAAGAAAGGTGGGAAGCTAGAATGAAAAAGAGAAGACTTTTAAAGAGACGCCAGAAGCGTCTAAATCGTTCATTAGGCGGCGATATTGCACTTTTCTTATTCTTAGCCGTTGTTGGTGCCTTTATGGCATTGCCACTGATATATAATTTAAATACTGCTTTTAAACCACTTAATGAACTTTATAAGTTTCCACCAACGATTTTTGTACATAATCCAACGACAGATAACTTCTCAGATTTAGGCGTAATCTTATCTAATTCATGGGTACCACTTAGCAGATATATCTTTAATACAGTTATTATTACAGGATTTAGTGTAGTGGGACACGTTATACTTGCATCAGCAGCGGCGTATCCATTAGCTAAGCATAACTTTCCAGGTAAAAATGTATTGTTCTCAATAGTTGTATTATCACTTATGTTTTCTTATAACGTTACAGCTATTCCTAACTATATGATTATTTCAAAATTAGGTATTAACAATAATTACTTAGCAATCATTTTACCTGCTTTTGCAAGTTCATTAGGACTTTATCTCATGAAACAGTTCATGGAGCAACTTCCTGATTCGCTCATTGAATCAGCTAGGCTTGATGGTGCCTCTGAATTTAAGATTTTCTGGACCATTATCATGCCAAACGTTAAGCCAGCTTGGCTCACACTGATTATCTTGATGTTCCAACAAGTTTGGGGAAATACAGGTGGTTACTTCTTAAGAGACGAGCAGCTTAAACCCCTTAACTATGCGATTAACCAAATTGCGCTTGGTGGTGTAGCCAGGGCAGGTGCAGCTAGTGCAGGTGCATTAATACTGATGAGTGTGCCAATTTTACTTTTTGTATTTAGCCAAAGTCGAATTATTGAAACGATGGCAACATCAGGTATGAAGGATTAAGGGGGGGTTAAGGTGAAGAGAAGAAAACAACTACTAGTATTTTGTATATGTTTTTTACTTATATGTACACAAGGCCTAGTAACCTATGGTAACACGCTACCATATCAAAGTTATACCTATGATTACTGGGAATATTCAGTACCTACACCAGTTCCTTATACACCACTTAAGAGTATATCTGGTGAAGAGTTAGGGGTTGGTAAGTTTACATTACCTACAGATCTTGTTGTAGATGATGATGAAAATGTTTATGTGTTAGATTCTGGTGATAACCGCATTGTTGTATTTGATAAAAATTTTAAGCTTATTAGAGAAATATCAAGCTTCGATAATGCAGGCACCTTAGATACCTTTAATAATCCAAATGGCTTATGCATTAGTAGTCGTGGCACATTATATATAGCAGATACGGATAATCATCGTATTGTAGAAATGACACCGCAGGGGAAACTTAATCGCATTTACACCGCACCGCAAGATGCAACATTAGGTGCAGATTTCGTCTTTATTCCAATGAAGGTAACTGTCGATTCTGCAGATCGTGTATATGTTGTGGCTAAAAATGTCTTCCAAGGCCTAATTAGTTTTGATGATACAGGAAAATTCTTAGGTTACTTTGGGACGATTAAAGTAGAAGTAAGCCCTATCGATTGGTTTTGGCGACTGATTGCAACTAAGGAACAGCGTGCAAAGATGCAGCTTTTCATTCCAACGGAGTTTACCAACGTAGATATTGATGATGAAGGTTTTATCTATGCCACTAATGTTGATTATACAAATGAGGAAACCATTAAAAAACTTAATCCAAGTGGTAAAAATGTACTCATTAATTATACAAACCGTAAGATTCAAGGGGACTTGGAGTATCGTATGAGTGGACCATATAGTGGCCGCAGTACTTTTAATGATATTAAATATCGTGACAAGGGAATTTATAGTGCGTTAGATAGCAAGAAAGGTAAAATCTTTACTTATGATAGTGAAGGACATCTTCTCTATGTATTTGGGGGGATGGGTACAGCACTTGGTATGTTTAAGAAACCAGTAGCCTTAGAATGTAAAAATGATAATATATATGTCTTAGATGAAGGGCGTGGGGAGATTGTTGTATTTGAACCTACCAAGTATGGCAAATGTATCAATACAGCTGTTTCACTAAGGTTTGATGGGGATGAAACAAAGGCTGTTACTTATTGGGAAGAGGTGCTGAAGTTAGATGCTAATTATGAACTTGCTTATGTAGGTATTGGTAAATCTTATTTAGCAGCAAACCGTAATAAGGAAGCTATGGATTATCTTAAAAAAGGTATGGATAAGAAATATTATTCTGTAGCCTTTAAGCGCTATCGAAATGAAGTTTTAAAAGATAACCTAAACAATATTATGACAGGCATTTGTATCATCATTGTTATTGTAATCGGTGTAAAAGCTTATAAAAAATATAAATTCAAAGGAAAGGGGAAAAAGGTAGATGCTTAAAAAATATTTTAAAAATCCATTGTATACCCTTACCCATCCTGTAGATGGCTTTTATACAATGAAACATGGTCAAGGCAAGACGAGTATTATCTTTGTAAATTTATTTTTATTTTGTATTTCGTACTCTTTTCAAAAGCAATATGCAGGCTTTGTAATTAATGAAAATAATCCGCTTTCTTATAATAGTTTGATGGATTTATTTACAATTTGCTTAGTCTTTGCACTGTGGTGTGTAGGAAATTGGTCCATTACAACACTGACAGATGGAGAGGGCAAGTTTAAGGAGATTGCTATGGCAGCAGCATATTCCTTAACACCTATGATTTTGACATTTATTCCAGCTACCTTACTTAGTAACTTGTTTGTAGAAGCTGAGAAAGAATTTTACTTTATTATAATGGGGATTGCAATATTTTGGTTTATCGTGCTTTTGTTTGTGGGGACTATGAGTGTTCATAATTATACCGTTGCAAAAACAGTTCAAACCATTATCCTCACCTTTATAAGTATTATGATTATTTTATTTATCATGTTACTAATTGGGTCACTGATGAGTCAGGTGTGGAACTTCTTTAGAAGTCTTTATACTGAAATCATATATAGGATTTAGGGGGTGCTTACAGTGAAGAAAAAGAAGAGAAAATATATTATTATTACAAGCCTTATTCTTTTGGCTATAGTAGGTGCCGCTGCTTATTTGAAGTATATCAATGTAAGCTATGATTATTCACATTTAGTGGCCGCCTGTGTCAAAGAAGAAGGTGAAAGCTTTAAGGCAGTTTCTGGGGGAGAAAGATTGCCAGGTATGAGCCTAGCAGCTAGTAATGACAGAATGAGCTTATATATTAATGAAGAAAATACAAGTATTGCAGTAAGAGATCAAAAAACAGGTGCAATATGGTATTCAAATCCTGTAAATGGGCAACAAGATGAGGCTGCTAATGGTACTGAAAAGGATTATATGGCTTCACAGATGAATGTGACATATTATGATGCAAAACGTAATGAGTGTACTTTTACAACCAATAAAGATAGTGTTTTAAAGGGGCAATTTGAAATAGAAAATATTCAAGACGGTGTAAGAGTAACCTATACATTTGGTGATTTAAGCTTAGGGGCAGATATGTTACCTAAATATATTACACCAGAACGTTTTGAAGAGAAAATTTTAAGTAAAGTAAGCGAAGCTTCAGCTAAAGAAATTAAAAAACGTTATGTAGATTCAAAAAATAAACAAGGTTTCTTGGAATTACTTGAATCTTGTAAAAAATCTGAGATAATAATAAATAAGTTATTAGGTATTTTAGAAGAAGCTGGATATACAGAAGAAGATTTGGCAGCAGATAATGAGGCAAGTGGTCATGAAATGAATCTTACAAGAGAATATTGTATTATTCCTGTAGAATATCGTTTGAAAGATGATAAACTCCTTGCAACAGTGCAAACTGATCAAATTGAAGAAACAAGCAATACACAAGTGGCTTCTATTGAACTTCTTAAATACTTTGGTGCAGCAGATAGCAAAGAGGAAGGTTACAGTGTCGTACCAAATGGTTCAGGTAGCTTAATTTACTTTAACAATGGCAAAGGTAACGAAGATAACTACATGCAAAATGTATATGGCAATGATAATGCAATCTATAACCGCTGGCGTACACAGGTGAGTGAAGAAGCAAGAATGCCTATCTTCGGTATGAAAGAGTCACAAGGTGCTTTTCTTACTTGCATTGAAGAGGGGGATACACTTGCAACTATTAATGCCAGTGTTTCTGGTAAAGTAAATAGCTATAACTCAGCTTGGGTTAAATTTACGTTAAGAAATAGTGACACCATGTATATGACAGGTGTATCAGGTGGCGAGCAAGATATGATTATTGTTGAAAAAGCTATGTATAGGGGGCCTTTAACACTTGCATATTGCTTCCTAGAAGACAAAGATGCCACTTATGTAGATATGGCACAGTATTATCAAGATAAATTAGTAGCAGAAGGCACATTAACCGCCCTCCAAGAAAAAGAGCAAATGCCATTTTATCTTGATTTAATTGGCGGTATTGAAAAAGAACTTTTTGCACTGGGTGTACCTTATACAGATGTTGTAGCCATGACAGATGCCGAAGAGGCAGAAGAAATTGTAGACACATTAAGTAGTGAGAATATTAATAATATCCGTATTCGCTTAAGCGGTTGGTTCAATAATGGTATTAATCATAATGTGGCTAAAAAAGTGAAGCTTGAAAAATCAGTAGCAAATAAAAAAGAGTTAAATGCACTTCAAGATAAGCTTCAAGGGTTAGGTGGAGACCTTTATCCAGAAGTAGGGTTCCAGCTTGTACCATACGAAGGCAAGAACTATACAGCTGTTAAAGAAGCTTCACGATATGTATTTGGTCAGGTATGTAGCTGGTCTACTTATAATCGTGCCACATTACGTATGACAAGTCCATATGATACTGCATGGTATATAGTGAACTCACCTAATGCATTGCCAAGCCAGATGAGTCAGTTTATTAAAAATTATGACAAGCTAGGACTTGATAATATTGCACTTCGTGATACAGGGGTATATCTAAGCTCGGATAAAAATAAGAGACGATCTATTGACCGTGAAACAAGCAAGCTTATTGTAAATGAACAAATGGGTAAATTAAATGAAACAAGAAATGAAATGATGGTAGTAGGTGGGAATGCTTATACGCTTTCATATGCAGATCATCTTGTAGATATCCCAACAGAAAGCAACGGCTTCTACATTGTTGATGAATCTATTCCATTTTATGAAATGGTCATTCATGGTTATATTGATTATGCAGGAACATCTATCAATATGATTGAAGGCTATGACAAGCAAGAAACGATACTTAATATGATTGAATCAGGTAGTGCACCATACTTTACATGGAGTTATAAATCTAGTAGTGAAGTACAGAACACAGCTTATGCAAGTTACTATTCAACATGTTATAAAGACTGGTTGGCAGATGGCGTAGAAATTTACAATGCAGTCAATGAAGCTATTAACCCTGTTAGAACATCTAAAATAGTAGGTCATGAAATTCTTACAGAAGGTATACGTAAGACAACTTATGAAAATGGTACAAGTATTTATGTGAATTATACAAATTCAGATTATGTAGCAGATGGCATGACAATCGGTGCTAGAAGCTATCAAGTAGGAGGTGCAACAAAATAATGAAGAAGAAAAATAAAAAAGGTCTTACATTAAAACAAAGGCAAATGTTATTTGGTTATTTATTTATTGCACCTTGGGTGATTGGATTTTCATTATTCTTTGCATCTAATTTAGTAGAAGCTATTATTTATAGTTTCAATAAGATTACCATTAATCCTAACGGGGGATTTTCTCTTACATATGTGGGGCTTGATAACTATAAATATGCATTTATGCAGCATGCTAGTTTTAATAGAACACTTGCTGAGTCTATTGGTAATAGTTTGCTAGATGTTGTGCTAATTATACCATTTAGTTTGCTTATGGCAATTTTCTTAAATAAGCGTTTCAAAGGAAGGGGGCTTGTGCGTGCAATCTTTTTCCTTCCAGTTATTATGGCATCACCAGCTATTACCTCAGCTATTGCGTCTACATTGCAAGCTGTTATGGGTGGTGTAGCAAGTAGTACAGGAGATTTCCAGCAGACGACAGGCTTTAATGTGACCTCTATGGTGTATACTTTTGCTGACCTTGGCATACCAGAGGTTTTGATTGATTATTTAGTCGGTGCAGTAGAGAGGGTTTATGACATTGTTAGAGCTTCAGGGGTACAAATTCTAATATTCTTAGCAGCACTTCAGTCTATCTCACCAGCTTTATATGAAGTGGCAAAGATTGAAGGGGCTACACCTTATGAAAGCTTTTGGAAGGTAACATTCCCAATGGTAAGTCCACTTATTTTAACAAATGTAGTTTATACAATTGTCGATTTATATTCACAAACAGATGTTGTAGAACTTGCTTCTACGGTAGCCTTCACAGAACAAAATTTTGGATTAAGCTCAACTATTTCATTGATTAGTTCAGGATGTATTTGTTTGGCACTGGCTATCATATGTGCACTAATCTCTAAGAAAGTATTTTATCAATCATAGAAAAGAGGGGATTTTATGCAGCAACCAAAAATTGCTTTATCCAAATCTTCGCCTAAAAGCTTTAAAGCAATTCGGTTAGATGAGGTAAAGCTCAATAAGTTAGGCAGGATGACAGGGAGTTTTTTTATAGGGTTAATCAAGATGATTATTTTAATAGGTATTTCATTTATTGTAATTAGTCCGTTAATTGGGATATTATCCAATACATTTATGAGTGAGAATGATGTATATAATCCGCTTGTTTATTTAATTCCAGAAGAGTTTACGCTGGGCAATCTAAAAATTGCAATTACGCAAATGGGTTATGTAAAGTCTTTGATATTTACCCTTGTATTTTGTTTAGGAATAATGCTTATTCAAGCTTGTATCTGTGCACTTATAGGGTATGGATTTGCAAGATTTGATTTTAAGGGGAATAACTTATTATTCGGACTTGTAATTTTAACAATTGTTGTGCCAACACAAACATTAATGGTACCTATGTATACGCAGTTTAGATACTTTGATTTGTTCGGCATTGTAAAACTAATAACAGGCAAAGAGGGTATTAATCTTATGAATACCATTTGGCCAATGTTACTGATGACAATAACAGGATTGGGTTTGCGCTCAGGACTTTACATTTATATTTATAGGCAGTTCTTTAAAGGCTTACCAAAAGAGATTGAGGAGGCAGCTTGGATAGATGGAGCAGGTCCATTTTATACATTCTTTCATGTTATGCTTCCAAATGCCAAATCTTCTATGATTACAGTTATGCTATTCTCTTTTGTATGGCAGTATAATGATACTTACTTTGCATCATTATATATGAATAACTTTAATTTATTGTCTCTAAAAATAACAACACTTGCAGCTAATGTTACACAGGCGCTAAAAATCCAAGATGTCAATATACTTGAAGTAATTGTGGATAGCGGCATCTTACTTGTTATTGTTCCATTACTCATTATTTACTTGTTCTTACAAAGATACTTTATGGAAGGCATCGAACGAAGTGGCATAGTTGGTTAGTAAGTTATTTTAACTACAATTATTAAGGGGGAATTTAAAATGAAAAAATTCAAACAAGCTTTAGCACTAGGTTTAATTGGGGCAATGAGTATAATGTCTGTAGGCTGCGGAGATAGCGCTACGAAAACAAGTAATGACACACCAGCTGAGTCTCCAGCGGAATCAGAAGTAGCTTCTGCATCACCAGAAGCATCAGAGGAAGCTACAGAGACACTTCCAACAGACAAATACCCAGCAAAAGATTTAAATGGTCGTACATTTACATTTGCTTATAACTGGGATCCAATGCCAAAAGAAGAGCCAGACCCAGCAACTGCAACAGTTGAAGATATTTACAAATGGGAAAACCTTAAACGTGTAGAAGAAAAATATAATTGTAAAATTGAATATATCAATGTACCTTATGAGGAACTTGATACAAAACTTACAACAAGTGTTATGGCCGGTGCACCATATGCAGACGGGGTTATGCTAGAGCCTGCTAAAGCTATTCCACTTGCAGTAAGCGGTCAAATTATGGCTATCGAAGATATTAATTTACCAGAAGCAGATATCTTTAATGATAACTATATTTTATTACCAGGTACAGAAATTGCAGGTAAACACTACTCTATGGTAGAACACAATGAGGAAGTTAGTGCTTGTTTCTTAGGTGTTAACGAAGACATTATTAATGAACTTGGCGTAGAAGACCCTGTTGCACTTTATGAAAAAGGTGAATGGACATGGGATAAATTCTTAGAAATTGCAAAAGCCGCTACAAAAGATACAGATGGTGACAATGTGGTGGATCAATATGGTCTTTCAGGTGTGCCAATTGTACTTGCAAAACAATTCATTGCTTCAAATGATGGTTATTTAGTAGATGATACAAACTTAAAAGAAGGTTTATCAGATCCAAAAACAATGGAAGCTTTAGAGTTCTTTAGTAAACTTTATAACACAGATAAAGTTGCATACCTTGCAAATGATGATGTTTGGGAATGGAATGGTAACTTACAAGCTTATAGAGAAGGCAAATCAGCAATGTTCTATTTACAAAGTTGGGTACTTGGTGAAGGAGATAATGGTAGCTTCAACTATTCTGTAGTACCATTCCCAACAGGTCCAAGTAATACAACTGGTAGTACATATTTAACAGCAACAGGTGGTGTAGCAATTCCACGTGGTGTTGAAAATCCAGAAGACGTTTTAATGATCTTTGAAGAAGTTCAAGACTGGTATGGTGCAGAATATGAAATCAAAGCAGAAGCTAGCCGAGAATGGTTATCAACATTATTCAAAACGGAAAAAGATATGGAAAATGCTATTTCTTTCAGTGAAGGTGGAAAAGTAGATGTAATTGACGGTGTAACAGATTATCCACTTAACACAGTTGTAGGTAACTTATTAGCTGATGGCCAAACAGTTGCTCAAGCTGTAGAGGCTAATAAACAACTTGCTCAAGATAGTATTGAAGCTGTATTTAAAAAAGATAAAGAGTAAGTAAAGTCTTAGTAGTAAGTGTAACAAGTAAAATAATAAGTAATTATAGAAGCTGGTTAGAGGTAGTGAAATACTCTTCTAATCAGCTTTTCTAAAGTAAAGATAGGATGGGGGACTTGTATGAGAAAAGTAGAATTTACATTAAACAATCCAAATGCATTACCTATTTGCAAAACGGTTATGAAGTATTTTGAGTCTATTTATGGCAAGGGCATTATTTCAGGTCAGCATACAAATGCAGCAAAAGGCACACAAGTAGAGGAAATTTATGAGATTACAGGTAAGTATCCTGCTATTCGTAGCTTTGATTTATTAAGCTATACAGCTGGTTCAAATACAGAGAAGCTTCCTAATAAAGAAGTACGTACAGAAGATATGGAGATAGATTGCCATGAAGAGGTGGCGGGCAATAGAGGCTCTGTAGAAGAGGCGATAAGATGGTGGGAGGAGAAAGGTGGGCTTATTACATTGTGCTGGCACTGGTTTGCACCTTGTGGTGGATACGATAAAACATTTTATGTGTTTAATACAGATTTTGATATTGAGAAAGCACTCTGTGAAGGAACGGCGGAGCATAAGGCGATGATGAAGGATATCTCAGATATCGCACAAGTTTTAATGAGATTTAAAGAAAGAAATATTCCTATATTATGGCGCCCGCTTCATGAGGCAGATGGGAATTGGTTTTGGTGGAGCCGAAAAGGTGCCGAGGCATATAAAAAGCTATATCATTTGCTGTATCAAGAGCTAACCGAACATTATAATTTAAATAATCTAATATGGGTTTGGAATGCACCTAAGATAGCGTACTATGTTGGCGATACTTATTGTGATATAGGAAGCTGTGATGTATATGGGCCAGCCTATGATTACAGTAGTGATAAAAGGGAATACGAAGCAGTAGTTTGTGCGATGACAGGAAGTAAGCCTGTTGCTTTATCGGAAAGCTTTATTATGCCACATCCAGAAAGTTTGATTAAAGATGAAGTACCTTGGTTATATTTTACAATATGGAACTGGGAAGAGGAAGAAGTGATCCTTAGTAATATGACGAAGGAACATATGAAGGAGGTTTATAATCATCCCTATGTGATTACACTAGAGGATTTACCGAATTTTAAATGACATGCATAAGGTTAAGAAAATAAAAGATTAAAGCAAAGAAGTTAAAGTAATACTGCGAACATGTGTTCGTGCGTGGGTTGTGCTTTATGGATGGGGTATGTTATAATAGGATAAATGATTAACAAAAGATATAAGGAACTATTGTATTAGGCTATAAGAATAATGCAATGGTTCCTTATGTTTGTTTTTTCCGTAAAACAATTGCTATTGTTATAAAAACTGATGTTTTTGAGAAGTATGTAACAATAGGGAAAATAGAGGAGTTGAAAAAATGCGTGTTATTATAGCAGAGAAACCTTCTGTTGCAAAGAATATAGCAGATGCACTTCAGATTAGAAAAAGATGCGATGGTTACTTTGAAGGAAAC
Source organism: Cellulosilyticum sp. (assembly GCF_982396655.1). Classification (NCBI taxonomy): domain Bacteria; kingdom Bacillati; phylum Bacillota; class Clostridia; order Lachnospirales; family Cellulosilyticaceae; genus Cellulosilyticum; species Cellulosilyticum sp. Next base: position 30,821 of record NZ_CEVXFV010000038.1, read on the forward strand.
GATTATTTAATTACGTGGGCGTTTGGACATTTGTTGCAGCTATATGATGCTAAAGACTATGATGAGCAGATGAAGAGTTGGCGTCTGGAAAAGTTTCCTTTTATACCAGAGGAGTTCAAATATAAAATTAAATGTGATAGTAAGAATAAAGCACAAGTTGATGCAGGAGCACAAAAACAATTAAATATTATTAAAAGTTTAATTGACAGAGAAGATGTAGACGGCGTTATTTCGGCTACTGACTTTGACCGAGAGGGACAAGTAATCGGTGATGAGATTTTCTTATATTTTAATGAAAAGAAGCCTGTTTATCGTATGCTTTTAAATGAATGGACACCGGAAGAAGTTCAAAAAGGTCTTGCTAATCTTCGTCCTAATGAAGAGATGAAGTCACTGCAAGATGCAGGAATTGGTAGACAGTGGGCTGACTGGATGATTGGGATTAATTTAACTTCAGTAGCCACAGTGAAGTATAATGCAGGGAGCAAGAAAATACTTAATATTGGCCGTGTACTATTACCTACCCTTAAGATTATTTATGATCGTGACAAGGAAATAGAGGCCTTCAAGGCATCTACTTACTACAAATTGTTAGCCAACTTTAAGACGCAACAAAATGAAGTCTTTGAGGGTACTTATTATGAGAAGGATAAAGAAGGCAAAGATAATGAGAAGTTTGAAGATAAAAAGGCCTTAGAAGAACTTACAGAACTTATTAAAAATAAGCCTGCTCAAATTATTGAGAAGCAAGTTGAGAAAAAGAAAGATTATGCCCCATTTTTATTTAATCTTTCAAACTTGCAAGGGCATATTACAAGTAAATATAAGGGATGGACTTCTGATAAGGTATTAAAGGTGGCTCAATCACTATATGAAAAGAAGTATATTACTTATCCAAGAACAGGGAGCTTAGCGTTAGAAGAGAGTTTAAAAGGAAGAACGAAAAAGGTACTAGATACACTTAAAGTAGGTTTACCTTATGAAAGTCAAATTCGTTTTGTAGATAATAAACGTATCTTTGATAATAGTAAGGTAGAAAGCCATAGTGCCATTGTACCAACTTATATGATTCCAAAAGGACTCACAGCAGATGAGCAAATTGTTTATAATGCAGTTAAAAACCGTTTCTTAATGCAGTTCTTACCTGTAGCAGAGTTTGAAGAAACAAAGCTCGTAACGAAAGTACAACAAGTACCAGAAGAACGCGTTAAAGGCGTCTTTATCACGAAGGGTAAGGTACAACTGGTAGAGGGATGGCGCATTGTAGAAAAGCTAGAAGCTAAAGGAACAAAAGAAAGCAAAGAAAGTAAAGATGTTATTCTCCCACAAGTTGCCAAGGATGAAGTGGTAGAAGTTAAGAAGGCGACTGTAGGAGAAGTAACGAGAAAGCCGCCTAAAGCCCATACAGAGAAAACACTTTTACGTGTGATGGAGACATGTGGTAAAAGTTTTAAAGGTGATGGAAAAGACGATAGCAAGGAAGAAAGTGAAGAGGATACACTTAAAATGATGGCAAGCATCTTAAGTGGTTTTAGTATCGGGACACCAGCGACTCGTGCTGAAACAATTAAAAAGCTTAAAGATGCGGAATATATTAAAGCAAAAGGAAAAAGTCTTGTATGTACAGAACTTGGAAAAGCTATAGTAGAAACATTTCCAGCTAAGCAGCTTCTTGACCTTGAATATACAGGGCGACTTGAAAAAACATTGTCAGATATTGAAAAGGGCAAATTTCAAAAGGATGAATTCTTGGGAATGATTAAAAGCTTTACAGAAGACGCTGTAGAGGCGATTAAAAATGATACAAAGGTTCTAAGTGGTACAAAGGTAGAAGTTCCTAAAAATATGGAACCAGTGGGAATCTGTCCAATCTGTGGTAATGCGGTTGTGGAAAATGAAAAGGCTTTTGGTTGTGTTAATTGGAAGGGTGGCTGTAAATATACAATCTGGAAAAATGATAAGTATATTGCTATGTTAGGTAAAACAGTTACAAGACAAATGGTAGAGCTACTTCTTAAAAATGGTAAAGTAGGCTTTAGGAATCTTAAAAGTCGTAATGGGAACACTTATGCAGCTTATCTCAAGTATGTCAAAAACGAACAGACGGGATATTTTAATTGGGAACAAGAGTTTATCCAATAAAATTAACAAGCTAGCTATTACAGGGGGAAGCAAAGTACAAGGCACTGGAGCCTCGTTTGAAGATTCATCGGGATATGGATAAGTATCTTGAAAAAGGCTCCAGCACTTTGTGCGAACCTACCCCCGTAAAATTTCTTGACATAGTGGGGTCTATGGGATATCATAAACTTGAAATTAATCATTTACGGGAGGTGTTTTAAATGGCATACGTAATTAGTGAAGATTGCATTAGCTGTGGTGCATGTGAAGCTGAATGTCCAATCGGATGTATTTCTGAAGGAGATGGAAAATACGAAATCGCTGCAACAGATTGTATCGAATGTGGCGCATGTGCAAGTGTTTGTCCAGTAGGCGCACCAGCTCAAGCAGAATAATATAGAGCCAAGGGGTTTTATACATAAAGAAGATGACTTTTTTAAGAAGGTCATCTTTTTTTATGCCTTAATATATAAAAAGAAACTTAATGGGAAGAAAAGGTTAAAAAGAGTGATGTGTGAGTTGGATTAAGGAAACTAGTTATTAATATATGCAAAAATGTTATATAATTCTTAAAATAACTGGTAATTAAATGCTAATATTAATACATATTGTACATAATATGTTGAAAAATACGGTAAGTTTTGTATATAATAAAACACAGAGAATGTAGGGGCAAAATTTATTTTATTATACAAAAAGATAATAAGATAAAGTGGCAAGGAAAATAGATTTATTAATTTATTGAAGGAGGAGATTAAATGAGTAAGAAGTTTAAACAGGTATTTAAGAAGACAATGTCTTGTTTGGCGATGGTATCTATGTTTGGCACAACTTTAGTAAGTATGCCAAGTGTCGTAACATATGCAGGGACGGCAAGACAGATGGAGGCATTAGACCGCGGGCTTATCGCAACGAAGGTAAGTAATGGGGTATACTTATCTTGGAGACTACTTGGAACAGATAATAGTAATGTAGGCTTTTATATTTATAAAAATGGTACACGTCTTAATAGCACGCCACTTACAACAAGTACAAACTATGTAGATACATCAGGGACGACAAGTGATAAGTATTATGTAACAACAGTTATTAATGGCGTAGAAAAAACAAAAAGTGCAGTAAGTACAGTACTTAGCCAAAACTATTTAGATATTCCGCTTAATAAACCAGCAGGGATGACGATGCCAGATGGTTCTACTTGTACATATAGTGCTAATGATGCTTCTGTAGGAGATGTAGATGGTGATGGGCAATATGAAATTATTTTAAAATGGGATCCATCTAATTCCAAGGATAATTCTCAATCAGGATATACAGGTAACGTTTACTTAGATGCATATGAAATGGATGGTACACAGCTGTGGCGTATTGATTTAGGCAGAAATATCCGTGCAGGTGCCCACTATACTCAGTTTATGGTTTATGACTTAGATGGAGATGGTAAGGCAGAAGTGGCTTGCAAAACTTCTGATGCAACAGTGGATGGTCAAGGGAATGTCATCGGCAATGCAAATGCGGATTATCGTAATTCAAAAGGATATATCTTAACAGGAAATGAATATTTAACAGTGTTTGATGGTCAAACAGGTGGAGCTATTACAACGATTGATTATACACCAGCACGTGGCACAGTTTCGAGTTGGGGAGATAGTTATGGAAATCGTGTAGACCGTTTTCTTGCATGTATTGCTTATTTAGATGGCAAGACACCTAGCCTTGTGATGTGCCGTGGTTATTATACAAGAGCAGTACTAGTGGCTTATACTTTTGATGGTTCAAGCCTTAAGAGACAATGGACATTTGACTCGAAGTCTTCTGGAAACTCTGCAGCAGCGGGGCAAGGAAATCATAACTTATCTGTAGCAGATGTAGATGATGATGGCTATGATGAAATTATTTATGGTAGTGCCACAATTGACCATAATGGGTCATTACTTTATACTACAGGTTTAGGCCATGGGGATGCCCTTCATGTAAGTGACTTTGATCCAGATCGCGCGGGACTTGAAGTATTTCAAGTGCATGAGGATAAAAAGTGTACAGAGATTCATGATGCTGCAACAGGTAAGGTGTTATGGAAAGCAGCTGCAAGTAATGATGTAGGCCGCGGTATTATTGGCAACTTTGGCTCTGATTATTATCCTTATATTGCCATGTCTACAACAGGTTCATATGATAAAAATGGTACAAGTATTACAGCACCACTTAGTGCTTATAACTTTGCAATTTGGTGGGATGGAGATCTTTATAGAGAGATATTAGACAAGAATTATATTAATAAGTATAACGGCGCAACACATTCTGCAAGTCGTTATGTTACATTTAATGGGGCGACTTCTTGCAATAGTACAAAGGCTACACCTTCACTTCAAGCAGATTTATTTGGTGACTGGCGTGAAGAAGTGGTGCTACCACTTACAGATAGCAGTGCCCTTAGAATTTATATGACAACAGCTGTAACAGATTATCGCTATTATACATTCATGCATGATCCAGTATATCGTTTAGGTATTGCTTGGCAAAATGTAGCCTATAATCAACCACCACATACAAGCTTTTATATTGGACCAAATCACACAACGCAGCCTGCTGCTAATCTGTATACTCCAGGTAATTACACAGAGCCTACAGTAACAGGCGGCAATACAAGTACAGACACAACGCGTACAGATTATGCAACAATAAATGATGGTTGGTATTACATTAAAAATGTGAATGCACAAAAATATCTTCAAGTAAAAGATAATGTGGGCGCAAATGGTCAGAATGTGGAAATCGCCACAGGGACTGGTGTAGCAGGACAAAGATGGTATGTAACAAATGTTGGAAATGGTTATGTAACACTTAAAAATGGTCAAGGGTATATGTTAGATGTAGACTATGGTAAAAATGAAAATGGTACGAACATCCAAACCTATACAGCTAATGGCCTAAGTGCACAAGAATTTAAATTAATACTTACTGGGCAAAATAATGTATATGGTATTGTTGCAAGATGTACCACAGATACTAAAGGATTAGATGCTGAGAGAAAAGGTACAGCAGACGGTACAAATGTATTGCAATATACTTATAGTGGTGCAGCTAATCAAATTTGGGTATTTGAATCTTGCAGTGCACCAAAGGATAGTTCATCATCAGATGTAAATGAAGGTTCGAGTTCACAGCAACAAGATGCAGTGAGCGTTGAAATTATATCAGATTGGTCAGATGGTGCAACAGGTGAAGTAACAATTACAAATACAACAGGTAAAGCATTAGATGGCTGGACATGTACATTTACTACAAGTCGTCCAATTACAGCTTTTTGGAATGCAACACTCATAAGTAGTGATGGCAATACCTACACAATTACTAATCCATCTTGGCAAACGCAATTAGAAGCAGGAGAAAGTTTTACAACAGGATGTGCATTTGGAAGTGGTACATCAGATGTAAGTGTAACGAATATTTCATTAAAATAGCAGATAAAAAAGGATGTCGTAATTTCACGACATCCTTTTTTATTTAGAGATTCTTAAGTTAGAAGGTGGATAGCCATAATATTTTTTAAAGAGTTTACTAAAGTGATAGGCATCATCATAACCGACTTGTTTAGCAATTAAATTAATAGGTAAGTCCCCTGTTTCTAGTAGCTGTTTGGCTTTAGCTAATCTTGTTTTGATAAGGTAGTTGATGGGAGAACTATTCGTTTCTTCTTTAAAGATTTTAGAAAGGTAAACTTGACTTAAATACATATCTTTTGCAAACATGTCTAATGTAATGTCTTCCATATAATGCGCGTTGATGTAATGAATCATAAAGTCTACAACTTTTCTTTTTTCAGGATAATCGAAAGTACTTCTATATTCTGAAGCAGGTGTAGTCTCAGTTTGTAATTCACGATATAAAAGTAAAAATAACTTAACGCCTAAAGCTTCAAACATCATATGCTGCCCAGCATTTCGATGACGACATTCATTTAGAATTTCCTCACAACAGGTAAAAAAGGCATCGGCTGTTTTAAGAAGTTTAATAATTGGAAATTGATTTGGTAAGTTAAAGTGGTCTATCTGGCCATCAGGAAGTGTGAAGTTCTGCATACCAATATGCATATCAGCATAACGTGCTTGCTTAGGAATGCGTACGCTATGTGCAATATGAGGATTAAAAAGGACAACTTCCCCTCGTTTGACGCTATAAGAAATATTATCAATGGTATAAAGAGCTTCTCCTGATAGGACAACAGAAAGTTCTAAACAATCGTGTGTATGAGTACAAGATTGAATATGTTCTTCTTGGATTTGGCCATAATTTTTTTCTGCTACATAGCAAAAATCAGGCTTGGGTGTATGTGGAAAATTACCTAAGCAGTTCATAAAATCCCCCTCTTTTATATTGGTATTTTCATTATAACAGTATAAAAATATACATCAATAGTTTAATAAACTACATTTTAATTTATCTCATAATTAAAGATAATAGGTAGTGTTAATAAAAGTAATAAGATGATTTTAAGGAGGGAAAAGGCTTGGAAGCAATGAAGTGGATATGGACATATTTTAAAAGGTATAAGTTAATGTATATAATCGGGTTAGTACTAGTGGTGCTTGTGTCATGTATTGCAATGATTAATCCGTTTTTAGCTGGCTACATTGTAGATGATGTAATAGGGAATGGGCAAACACAAAGACTAATACCTATTTTGGCATTGATGTTAGGAAGTGTGCTCTTAAAAGGTATTATTGTATATGGGTATCAGATGATTTTTGAATATGTTTCACAAGATATTGTACTAGATATCCGTATGAGTACGTATCAACATTTATTAGCCTTGGATTTTGACTACTATAATGAGACTAAAACTGGGGATATTATGGCACGTATGACAGGTGATACAGATGCTATTAGACATTTTATTGCTTATGTAGTTTACAATGTGCTTTCAAATGGATGTTTATTCATATTTGCTATAGGCTCTATGGTTGTAATAAACTTACCATTAACGCTTAGTGTTTTAGTGGCGTGTCCATTTATAGGATTTTGTACCATAAAGATGGGGAAGAAGATTGGACCAACTTTCTGGCATGTAAGAGAAGCGTATGCCTCTTTGAATTCTATGGTGCAAGAGAATATAAGTGGTAACAGAGTCATCAAGGCTTTTGGAAGTGAAGAATATGAGATGAAGAAGTTTACAGCTCAAAATCTTAATTATAAAGAAAAGAACTTAGCTACAAATGATATTGTAAGTCAGTATATTCCTATTTTAGATGGCTTAGCAAGCTGGCTAGGACTTGTCATTATTTTAGTAGGTGGACTTCTTGTTATTAATAAGCAAATGACAATGGGGGATTTAGTTATTTTCAATAGTCTTTTATGGGCGCTTAATAATCCAATGCGAGCAGTAGGTGGTTTGGTAAATGATACACAGCGTTTTATTGCAGGATCTGCTAAAATACGTGATCTTTTAAAAACACAACCTAAGATTAAAAATCTGAAATGTCCACAACAGGTAACGCGTATTAAGGGGGATATTACCTTTGACCATGTTTCGTTTAGATATAAAGATACGGATGCGCTTAGAGATGTATCGTTCCATGTAAAGGCAGGGCAGACAGTAGGAATTATTGGACATACTGGGGCAGGTAAATCGACATTAGTAAACTTGTTGAGCCGCTTTTATGAATGCACAAGTGGTGAAGTAAGAATAGATGATATAGATGTTAGGGAGTATGATTTAAGGCAGCTAAGAGATCAGATTTCAATAGCTATGCAAGATATATTCCTTTTCTCAGATACGATAGAATCAAATATAGCGTATGGGATGCCTAGTGCAAGTTTATCTCAGGTAAAAACTATTGCAACCATGGCAGAGGCTGATACATTTATTAAAAATATGCCAGAAGGGTATGAAACTATTGTGGGTGAAAGGGGTGTGGGGCTATCTGGTGGACAAAAACAAAGAATTGCCTTAGCAAGAGCGCTACTCAAAAATCCGCCGATTTTAATTCTGGACGATACAACCTCTGCAGTAGATATGGAGACAGAACTTAAGATTCAACAAGAGATGAATGCAGGTGAGGAAAAGCGTACAACGTTTATTATTGCACACCGCATTTCTTCTGTACAAAATGCAGACTTAATCCTTGTTTTAGAAAATGGTCGTATTATTGAGCAAGGGACACATAAGGAGCTTATTAAAAAATTAGGTTACTATAATGAAGTTTATCGTAATCAATCAGGGGATTTTGCATTAGAGGGGAGAAGAGCTTAATGGCACGTAATAAATATGATGTAGATGAAGAATTAGAAGTTGGCTTTAATAAAGTTTATTTAAAGAGAATTATGGCATATGCAAAACCTTATAGAAAGACCATAACTATTAATGTAGGCTTAATGGTTATAGCGAGTGTGTTGTCTTTAGTGAGTCCACTACTTATTCAAAAATCTATAGATAATTATATTCCGCAAGGTGATATAAAAGGTTTAGTTGTTGCATCCATTTTATTTGGCATAATTATTGTAGCAACCGCGGTGATTATGCGTTATCGTTTATGGACTATGGGAAGAGTAGGCCAGGATATTATTGTAGATATACGTAAAGATTTATTTGACCATTTACAAAAGCTACCTTTTAGTTATTTTGATAATAGACCCCATGGCAAAATTTTAGTGAGGGTAGTGAATTATGTAAATACATTAAGTGATTTACTAACTAATGGTATTATCAATCTAGTTGCGGATTTAGTCACGCTTTTTGTAGCCATAGGATTTATGTTTTATTTAGATGTAAGGCTTACTTTAATAAGTTTAATAGGCATTCCTTTATTGATGTTTATTATTTTATCACTTAAAAATGTTCAAAGAAGAGCAAATAGAAGGTTAAGTAGCAAACAGTCTAATATGAATGCTTATGTACATGAAAGTATTAATGGTATAAAAGTAACACAAGCTTTTGCAAGAGAAGAGATGAATAAGGGGATTTTTAAAGAAGTATGTGAGGCGTACAAAAAAGCATGGCTCCATATGGTAAAGCTTAACTTCTTAGTTTGGCCTTCTATAGATCTTGTTTCGAATATATGTATTGCGCTTATCTATATAGTAGCAATTTTAATATTGGGGGCTTCCGTATCCGTAGGTGTGCTCGTTGCCTTTATTGCTTTTGTATGGCGATTTTGGGCACCTATTACGAATATAGGGAATCTCTACAACAATATTATTAATGCCATGGCTTATCTAGAACGTATTTTTGAGATGCTAGATGAAGAAACAGTTATTGATGACAAGGAAGATGCAATAATCTTGCCAACTATAGAAGGGGAAGTAGCCTTTGAAGATGTAACATTTATGTATGAAGAAGATGAACCTATACTAGAACACATGAGTTTTAAAGTAAAAAAGGGACATACGGTAGCTATTGTAGGCCCTACAGGTGCGGGAAAAACGACTATTGTCAACTTATTAAGCCGTTTTTATAATGTGAATAGCGGTAAGGTAACTATTGATGGCATTGATATCAGCACAGTCACACTTAAATCGTTACGTCAGCAGGTGGGCGTTATGCTTCAAGATTCCTTTATTTTTGCAGGGACGATTATGGATAATATTCGATATGGCAGAATGGATGCTACAGATGAAGAGGTTATAGCAGCTGCAAAAATCGTAAAAGCCCATGAGTTTATTATGAAATTTGAAAAGGGATATCAAACTGAAGTCAATGAGAGAGGTTCAAGACTTTCAGTCGGACAAAGACAACTGATCTCTTTTGCAAGAGTACTTTTAATGAATCCAAGGATTTTGATTTTAGATGAAGCTACATCAAGTATAGATACTCAAACCGAAATGTTATTACAACAAGGGCTAGATGAATTGTTAAAAGGGCGAACGGCCTTTGTCATTGCCCATAGGCTTTCTACTATTAAAAATGCAGATGAAATCTTCTATATTGATCAAGGTAAAATTTTAGAAAGAGGTACCCATGAGGTATTACTTGCCAAGCAAGGTTATTATTATGAGCTTTATGCGGTTCAAAATCGTCTGCTTATTGCACAATAAAAGAGGACTTCAAAATGTAAATAATGTAAGGCAACAGACTAGAAGAGGATTAATTTCTAGTCTGTTTGTTATTTTATTGAATTTTCGGTATAAAAAAACATGCAAATCGTCAAAAATTAACATAGGCAAGAAGGTACAATGTATGTTATGCTAAAAAACGTGATTAACGAGATTTAACAGTATAAACAGATGCACTTTGTGGCTTAATAATAATATATATGTTGAGTAATGAGAATATCTGTGCTAAAATAGGTAATTGTGATAAATTACGGAAAGAAGGTCCACTGACACATGAGTGATATGAAGATTATAAATATAGCAGTTATTGCCCACGTAGATGCAGGTAAATCAACACTTGTAGATGCATTTTTAAATCAAAGCGGTGTCTTCAGAGCGAATGAAGAACACGTTGATTGTATTATGGATAGTAATGATTTAGAGAGAGAAAGAGGAATCACAATCTACTCTAAAAACTGTTCAATTAAATATGGAGATTACAAAATCAATATCGTAGATACACCAGGACATAGTGACTTCTCATCAGAGGTAGAACGTGTTATTCGTACAGTAGATACAGTAATCCTTTTAGTAGATTCAATTGAAGGGCCTATGCCACAAACACGTTTCGTGCTTCAAAAATCTCTTGAATTAGGTCTTAAACCAATTCTTGTTATTAATAAAATTGATAAACCAAACCACAGAGCTGAAGAAGTAGTGGATATGACATTCGATTTATTCGTAGATCTTCAAGCAAATGATGAGCAACTTGACTTCCCAATCCTTTACGGAATTGGTAAACAAGGTATCATGAAATATGAACTTGATGATGAAGGAACAGATATCAAACCTCTTCTTGAAACAATTATTGAGCGTGTAGGGGAATATCCAAAACAAGATGAGGAGCCACTTCAACTTCAAATCAGTGCCCTTTCTTATGATAACTTCGTAGGTCGTCTTGGAATTGGACGTATTTACAAAGGTAAAGTGAGAGAAGGCCAAACAGTAGAAGTTGCAGATAACGATGGTAAAATCAGAACGGCTAAAGTAACAAAAGTAATGGTTTATGAAGGTCTTAAACAAGTTGTAGTACCAGAGGCTACAAGCGGGGATATCGTAGTTATTGCTGGTATTGCTGATATTTCTATCGGTGAAACAATCGGAGAAATTGGTAAAGTAGATCCTATGACACCAATTCACATTGAAGAACCAACACTTTCTATGAACTTCTTAGTTAACAATTCACCATTTGCAGGTCAAAGTGGTAAATTCGTAACAACAAGACATATTAAAGACCGTCTTGAAAAAGAAACAGAAATTAATGTAGGTCTTAAGGTAGAACCTATGGATACAACAGATGGATACAGAGTATCTGGTCGTGGGGAACTTCACTTATCAGTTCTTATTGAAAATATGAGACGTGAAGGGTATGAACTCGGTGTATCTAAACCAGAAGTTATCATGCATCACGATGAAAATGGTAAACTTGTAGAGCCAGTAGAACGTGTTGTAATTTCTGTACCAGATGAATACTCAGGTGCTGTTATCAGCAAACTTAACCTTCGTAAAGGTATGATGCAAAGTATGGAACCAGAAAATGGTCACATTCGTATTGAATACCTTTGTACAACACGTGGTCTTCTTGGATTCAGAAGTGAGTTAATCACTGATTCAAGAGGGGAAGCTACAATGGTTAGAAGAATCGAAGGATATACAGAATACGTTGGTGAACTTCCAAGAAGAGGAAATGGAGCCCTTATTGCGCAAGAACAAGGAACAACTATGGGATATGCCCTTAACTCACTTGAAGACCGTGGTATTTTATTCGTAAAACCAGGTGTAGATGTATATGAAGGTATGATTATCGGTCAAAATGCACGTAAAGAAGATATGACTGTTAACCCATGTAAAAATAAAAAAATGACAAATACACGTTCATCAGGTGCTGATGATGCTATTAGATTATCACCACCAAGAACCTTTACACTTGAAGAAGCGTTAGAGTTCATTGAAGATGATGAATTAGTAGAAGTAACACCAGATGCAATTAGACTTCGTAAGAAAATCTTAAATGAATCTGAACGTGTAAGAGCTGCTAAACGTAAATAAAAATGTAAGAGAGTCAGGTTGCATAAAAATGCTGCCTGGCTTTTTTTGTTGTGGGGGTGGTGGTGATGGATAAGTCTCATATATATTTTTCCTGCTCCGTCGCTATGCTCCAAGTCGCGATAAAAATATATATGAGACTTATCCACACCAAATGACATAAAAGAGAGCCAGAGAGAATGTTTATGAAGATTCTCTTACAGAGAAGTAGAGGAAGTGCCTACTTAAGGGCTGCTCCGTTGCTATGCTCCAAGTCGCGATAAAAATATATATGAGACTTATCCACACCAAATGAC
>NZ_CEVXFV010000039.1:0-37690 GCF_982396655.1 Cellulosilyticum sp.
CGGTGGTGTGAGAGGTCGGATAATCAATTAATGGTTATCCTCCTACTCGATTATAAGATTTGTATGTATAGGATGTGGAAGGATAAAGATTGGAGTAGTCTCCAAGGTTATAAGAAGGTATAATAAAAAGCGTTAGAAGATAGCTTAAGCTATAATGAAGAAAAGGAGAATAGAAATGAGTAAAGTAGATGAGGCATTAGCATTATTCAAAGAAGGATTTTCATGCTCACAAGCAGTATTTGCTACTTATGCAAAGGACTTAGGGATGGATTATAAGATGGCACTTAAGGTATCTCAAGGATTTGGAGGTGGTATGGCTGGAATGCGCGGGGAGTGTGGCGTGGTAACTGGTGCATGCATGGTGATTGGATTATTATATGGACGTACTGAGGCGAGTGATGGCGCAGCAAGACTTAAAACATTTAGACTTGTAAAAGAATTTTCAGCACGTTTTAAAGAAAGAAATGATAGTACTGTATGTGGTAAGCTCTTAGAAAATAAATCAGGGACACATTATGAAATGTGTAAAGACTTTGTAAAGGATGCTTGTGAGATTTTAGAAGAACTTATTGGAGAAGATTTATAATATTCAGTACACTTGAAGAGAAGCCTTCGTAAAAAATAAACAGTAACAAATTAGAGACATTGTTATAACGAAAGTCTGTAGGAAGAAATTCACGAAACAAAGTAGATTTTTATAGGTACATAGTGCATTGATAAAGCAAATATTTTTACATTATAATAAGAGAGTAATCAAATCCTATTTTATAAAAAGGGCCAAGCCACGCGAAAGTGTTGCTTGGCCTTTTGTTTTTTGTGAAAACAGTAATTATTTCATGAAAAAGCTTAATTTTATAAGGTTACTTTAGAAATTGGGATGATTTATTATTAACATAATAGATTATAAAATTAATGTTGATAATAAGGAGAATGAGATGCTAACTAAGGTACTGGCAAGAGATGTATTAAGCACAGCAAAAAATAAAACTAAAGAGTATTTTAAAGGTTGTTTAAATGAAAAATTAGTATATGATAGTCGATTTACAGATGTAAGCTTAAAGCATGTAATAGCTATGGGTGGTTTTACTTTTCAAGTACCTGCCATTAAGGAAGTGCTTAAAGATGAAATCGTTAGCAAGTATTTTGAAGGTTTAAATGTGAGAGCATCACATTTATTTAGCATTGATGAAACATGGACTCATGTTAAGTACTATACATATGCAGATGAAGTAATCAAAGAGCAAGCTTTAGACCACCAAGTGGTAGAACGTATATTAAATATTTGCAAGGGATATGAAAATTGGGCTGGAAGTATCAATGAAAAGGGCGAACATGTAATAGAACTTACAAAACCTATTCCAGGGCCTCACTTTTATACCAATATGCTTTTAGGCAATCGTATGAACTTTGACCTAGCACTTCAATCTACGCCTAAAAGTGTGGTGGACCGATTTGGCGCAGGAAGTTTTAGAGCACATGCGGCGGTACAAGTACTTGCTACAAGATGGGATATGCTACCAGAAGAAAATGGTTTTCCAGCTAACAGGCAGTTTTATATTGTAGAAGACGGCAAACAAATCTTTTATTCAGCAGATGTATTAGATGACAATATAGAAAAGGCAATTTGTAAGCATGGACAAAATCATACGGTTATAGAATATAAGACAAAATGTGGTTTAAAAATTGTAAGGACTATTTTCTTAGTACCACAATATGAAGGGTTACCCATTGCAACGGAGCTGCAACGTATTGCCATTACGAATACAACAGGACATAGGCGAAATATTAAGATTGTTACAACAGGTATGTTAGCAACAGCAGTACCAGGTGCTTTAATGGAAGATGTGGTTTATTCAACTGTTATTATGCAATCACAGCTTATAAATGATGAAGAAGGACACTTAATGGCATATGTTCCTAAATATTACCCAGTAAATGCAAAGGCAGATGTACGATTTACGACAGTTATGGCATATGAAAAGGGTGTAAAGAAATATGCTACAGAAGTCTGCACACAGTACAGTGAATTTATTGGTAGTGGCAGCTTGTATAAACCTCAAGGTGTAAGTAAACTTTCTAATCGCTTAAATACAAAAGGACCAGGTTTCTTTGCATTAGGATGCAGCCTAGAAGCAGATGCAGATGAAACGGTTTATGTGGATCATTTTGTAGGGCTTGTATCAACACTAGAAAACAAAGAAGTACCGGAGGATGTTATAAATCAAGAAATCATGAATTTACACAGTAAGTTTGCTGTACAAGAAATGGCTGAGCGTGCATTAGAAGAACAGCTTGAAAGCTATAATAAGTATAGTACTTATTTACAAGTAAAAACGAAAAATGTAGATTTTGACCGTTATATTAATAAGAATTTACCATTCCAAGTTTTATATCAAACCTTCGTTTCGCGTTCATTTGACTTAACACAAAAGGGCTATAGAGAGATTGGATTTAGAGAAATACAAGATATCTTTGTTTCTGAGTATTACCTTATTTCTATGGGAGAAAGAGAATATACAAAAGCCTTATTAAGGGAATGGATTGAAAAGGTATTTGAATATGGCTACTGCTATCATAACTTCTTCTGGCAAGGAAAAGAAGCCGGCAAATGGTCAGATGATGGTTTGTGGTTGGTACAAGCTGTACATCGTTATGTAAGCTATAGTGGTGATGTAGGCTTTTTAAATGAAGAATATACCATGCCAGAGACAAATGGTAAAAAACGCAGTGTTTATGAAACTTTAAAAGCAATTGTAAAGTATTCTTCTGAGATTTCAGTAGGTGAACATGCCTTCCCACTTATTGATTATGCGGATTGGAATGACTGCCTAAAAGTAGATGACGACTTCTTAACAGGAAAGCAAAAAGAAGAAACAGGAGGTCCGTTTAAAGGCTACTCTGAAAGTGTCATGAATGCTTTCTTATTAAAATTAGCAATGGATGAGATGGAAGAGTTTGCTGTAATGCAAAAGGATGACGCTTATAGCACACACTTAGCTAAGTTAAATGCGACATTAGCAGAAAACATTCAAAAGTATGCATGGAAGGAAGACTTCTTTGCAAGAGTACTCTTTAATAGATTTGGAGAAGAAATCACCTTCTTAGGTGGTAAGAATGATGGATTCTCTTCAGACGAGAATATTAATGGGACATACTTCTTAAATTCATTCAGCTGGTCAATTTTATCGAATTCAGCCACTGAAACTCAAATTGCTACTATGCTAGATCAAATTGAAGCATATCTTAAAACACCATATGGCATTAAGCTTATGAGCCCGACAGATCTTTCAAAAGTAGCAACTAAAACAGCAACAGGAGAGTACTTCCCAGGAGATAGGGAGAATGGTGGAATCTTTAAACATGCAACAATGATGGCGACAGCAGCTATGCTCCAAGCTGCTAAAACAGTAGAAGATAGGACACTTGCGAGCAGGCTTAGAGATATGGCTTACTGGATGGTAGACTTAGTATTACCTTATAAAACATTAGAAAATCCATTTGAAGTATGTGGGAATCCAAGATGGTGTACACAATACAATAACAGTCAAACCGGTGAGAACATCGGCCCTACATTAAGTGGAACATCAACATGGCTTGCAATTACTTTATTTGAGATGTTGGGAATTAAATATGATAAGGAATCACTTATCCTAAATCCACTATTAGATGATAAAGAGGAAAATGTAGCATATACACTTAGATACTACAGCTCAGAATATACAATTCGCATTATCAAAGAGACAGGTCTATACCGTATAAAGGATAGTAAATATCAAGTATCTGTAGATGGGATGTTACTGGAGAAAAATCGTATTAAGTTAACGGATGATGGCAGAAAACATGAAGTTGTATTAACATTTGAGGCATAGAAGACCATAAGTAAAGGGGTTATTTACATGACAAAAGGTTACACATTTGTAGATCATAAAGGCACATTTAAGATGATGCATCCAGAGAAAAATAGTTATGCGTATTTTCCAATTGCAAATGAAGCAGGGGTAATGTCTTGTGTGACACCTAGTTTAGATGGGGACTGTAAAATGGGACAAGATACATTTTTACTAGAACCTGTAAGCAGTGAAAACCTCCATAATAATAAATCATCTAGAAATTTCTGGGTATATATTGAAGGGATGGGTGCATGGTCAGCTACAGGTGTATCGGCATTGCAGCAAGCACAATTATTTACTAGTGAAAAAGAAGATACAAGTCTAGAGGCTGGTGTTATGTGGCATAGGTTAAAAAGGAGGTCAGATAAAGTAGGATTAGAGGCACAAATTACTTCTTTTGTGCCAAGTACAGAAGATACAGTAGAACTTATGAAAGTAACGCTTACAAATATAGGTAGCGCGTCATTAAATTTAAGGCCTACAGCAGCTATTCCGCTATATGGACGCTCAGCAACCAACTTGCGAGACCATAGACATGTGACATCATTGCTACATCGCATAAAAACTACAGCATATAGCGTCCTGGTAAATCCTACTTTAACCTTTGATGAGAGAGGGCACAAAGTTAATACTGTAGTATATGGGGTAGCAGGTGCTTCAGCCGTAGGAAAAGCGCCAGAAGGCTTCTTCCCTATCGTAGAAGATTATATTGGAGAAGGTGGTTCTTTTGAAGTTCCAGCCGCCATTATATATAATGAAATGCCACAAGTTATGGCAAATGCCTCATTAGAAGGTTATGAAGCAATGGGCGGATTATCTTTTGAGAAGGTGACATTAAAGCCACAAGAAAGAGTATCTTATATTATCGCCATGGGATTTGGAAAAAGTGAGGCGGACTTTGATAAGATGGTAGCGGCATACTTAAATGAAAAAGCCTTTGATAGAGCATTAGATGAAACTAAAAGGTATTGGGAACAAAAAATCAATATTTCATATCACACAAAGGATCAACAGTTTGATAACTGGATGTACTGGGTAAACTTTCAGCCTATGTTAAGAAGAATTTATGGATGTTCTTTCTTACCGCATCATGATTATGGCAAAGGCGGACGTGGATGGCGTGACTTATGGCAAGATTGTATTGCGCTATTGGCAATGGACCCTAGTGGAGTACGTAAGATGCTCATAGATAATTTTGCAGGTGTACGTTTTGATGGTACCAATGCTACAATTATAGGCAGTAAACAGGGTGAATTTATAGCAGATAGAAATAACATTACACGTGTATGGATGGATCATGGGGCATGGCCATTTTTAACGACAAATCTTTATATTCAGCAAAGCGGTGATCTTGAGTTTCTCTTAGAAAAACAAACTTATTTTAAAGACTTACAAATAAAGAGAGGGACAGCTAAAGATGAGTTGTGGTCAGTAAGTGAGGGCAGTGAACTGCTTACAGAAAATGAAACACACTATGAGGGGACAATACTTGAGCACTTACTGGTGCAGCATTTAACAGCCTTCTATGATGTAGGGGAACATAATAACTTTAAACTCCATGGTGCAGATTGGAATGATGCATTAGACATGGCAGATGAAAAAGGTGAAAGTGTAGCCTTTACAGCACTTTATGCAGGGAATATGAAGGCTATAGCACAGCTACTAAATGCGTTAAAGGTACGCTGTCATGTTAAGTCTGTAAAGATTGCAAAAGAGCTGCAAATGCTTATAGAGGAAACGCCAGATATTTATGAAAATGTGCGTGCTAAAAATAAGCTCTTAAGTGAATACTGCAAACAAGTGGCACATAACATAAGTGGTATTAAAGTAGCAGTAGATATTGAGATGCTTATGCAAAACCTTAACGCAAAGGCAGATTGGCTCTATCAGCATATAAGAAACGAAGAGTGGATTACAAATACACACGGTTATAGTTGGTATAATGGCTATTATGATAATCATGGCATGCGTGTAGAAGGAGACCATGAAAAAGGAACACGTATGATGCTTACAAGCCAAGTATTTACGATTATGAATAGTATTGCAACTAAGGAGCAGGTCGCAGAAATCGTTAAGGCAGCAGATCATTATTTATATGATCAATCAGTGGGTGGCTATAAGTTAAATACAGATTTTAAAGAGATAAAAACAGATTTAGGCAGAATGTTTGGTTTTGCTTATGGTACTAAAGAAAATGGCGCGGTATTTTCTCATATGGCAGTTATGTATGCCAATGCACTTTATGAAAGAGGCTTTGTGAAAGAAGGATTTAAAGTTATAGATACTCTTTATAAGCATTGCATTGATTTTGAAAGGAGTAAGATATATCCTGGTATTCCTGAATATATTAATGGTCATGGAAGAGGACTATATCATTATTTAACAGGTGCAGCAAGTTGGCTCATGCATACAGTAGTGACACAGATGTTTGGGGTCAAAGGTGAAATAGGTGATTTAGTATTACAGCCTAAATTGCTTCTTGAACAATTTGACAAACAACATAAAGCAAGTATAAGCCTAAATTATGCAGGAAAAGAACTTGAGGTGGAATACATAAACAATAATCAAAAACAATATGGCTTATATAAAATACAAGACGTGTCTATTAATGAGGAAGCATATGAATTTAAAGATAGTAAGATAGCAATTAGTAGAAAAAAATTAGAAGAACTAGCAACAGATAAGAAACATAAAATAAAAGTCATTTTAAATTAAATTTATAAATTAAAAGGGTTGAATTACAAATTCAACTCTTTTTGCTATAGAACTATAAAATAATTATATAAAATAGTATAATAGTTAAAAGGTTTTAAGTATTTTAAAGCATGAAGATAGGGTGTGGAGATATGTTTAAAGTGCAGCTAGTAGATGATGAACCTATTGTAAGAAAAGGTCTTAAGAAATTGATTCCCTGGGAAGAGATGGGGTTTCAAGTTATTTGTGAAGCAGAAAGCGGTGAAGAAGCATTACAGCAGCTTAAGGAACAACGCATAGATTTAAGCATTACAGATATTGAAATGCCAATGATGAATGGAATGGAATTTATGGCTAAGGCGCGAGAAATGGAATACAGGGGGGAAATAGTTGTATTAACAGCCTATGGTGAGTTTGAATATGCCAAAGGTGCGATTAAATATGGCGTGGTTGATTATATTTTAAAGCCGTTAGAGGAAAATAAAATAATAGAAGTGTTAGGCAATGTAAGAGAAAAGTTATTGTTAAAGCGTCAAAATGAAGACATGTATAAATTACTAAAAGGCAGAGAAGGAAAGGAACGTCAGTTTTCTAGAGAAAAGGATAAACAATTAATAAAGTATATGATTCAAAGTGATCAAAGGACATTTGAGGTACTAGAAAGTATTGTGGAAGAAGAAAAAGCTTATGGGAACATGGAAGTTGCTAGTATGTGTGTAAGGTTTTCATATATTTTAGAGGAAATTGTTTCGAGAATACAAGAGAAATATACATACCTCGGCAAGTTAGAAAACATAGAGAGTTATTTGCAATATGGGCAAAATGAAATAAAAGAACAAGAGGTGCTGATAGAACGCTTTAGTCAGAAAATCATAAGTTTATACAACATTTTTAAAGACAGTAAAGTAATGTATAAGGATAATGTGGTAATGCAGGCGTGTCAATATGTGATAGAGCATGTTGATGAAGAAATTAATTTAGCTATTATCAGTGAGAAATTAGCTATCAGCAAAAATTATTTTTGCACACTATTTAAGCAAGAAACAGGAGAAAACTTCTTAAACTTTGTAACAGAAATGAAAATGCGACGTGCTAAATTTTTACTGAAAGAAAAGAATCTAAAGGTGTATGAGGTCTGTGAGCTCATTGGTTATAATGATACCACGTATTTTACAAGGTTATTTAAAAAATATACACAGATGACACCTAATGAATATAAGAAAGCAGCGTACGAGCAATATGAATAGGCACATAAGGGAAAAGCGTGTACATAGTATTAGCTGGGTGCTGATGAGAAGTTATTTCATAACAATGAGCATTTCTCTTACATTAGGCGTATTTTTGTTTTATTTTGTGTTGCAAAAGGAAGTAAGTTATAAATTTCAAGTGGGAGATGCACAAGCTTTAAATACATTTTCATATTTCTTGTCTAGGAAAATGAGTGAAAGTGAACGTATCTCATATAATCTAGCCATTGATGACAGGTTGCAGAATATATTAAGATATGGCGGTGAAAAAGTTGCAAATGGTATCAGTGAACTTTTAAAGGAAAATATTATACAATGGCCAGATGTAAAATCTATTCATATTATAGATGCAAATGGAAAGGTTTTTTCGGAGTATCAAGAACCTACCTATACAAAAGATGATGCTTTGTTTATTTCACAATTTGACTTAAATAAGGTAGAGAGCAGAAAAGGCGGAACTTATTGGGGAATAGGAAAAAATGTATTGGAAGGAAAGAGTCAGCTCACCTTTTATATGGCAAGACTTATTAATTCGAAAGAAGATATGAAGCCTCTAGGCTATATAGTAGTCTATTTAGAACCTACAGGTATAGAGCAGGGGTGTAATCAGATTTTAAGAAATATCAGCTTAGATGTAATGATTAGGGATGAAGTAGGGAATGTGGTTTGTATGCCTAACAATAATAGGCTGCAACGTTTAAGAGATGAGATTATATGGGAAGAAAAACAATATTACGCAGTAAAAGAAGAACATAAGAACTATCATTATATTGTACAGCCAATAGATATTTTAGACGGATATATTGTAGGGATGAATCATGAGGCACAGTCCAATAATAATATCAGTATCATTTTGATTTTTGCAGTTATGAGCAACATTATATTTATCATTATGGCTTCTTTAATTATTAAGAGGAAGGTTGTTTCACCACTCAAATACATAGCAACTAAAGCCAGAGTAATAGGAAAAGAGAAAAAACTTGATGTTAAGTTTACCATAGAAGATGGTTACTCAGAGGTTTACGATATTATTTATGCCTTAGATGAAATGATGGAGCAAATTAATGAATTGGTGATAGATGTTGCACAAAGAGAAAAACTTCAAAAACGCTTAGAGCTTTCGATTATTAATCATCAGGTAAAACCTCATTTTTTATATAATACGTTAAATACGGCAAGTATATTGGTAGCCATAGAAGAACAGGACGCTGCCATTGAGCTGATAAAAACGTTAGCGAAGTATTATAGAGCTTGTTTGAGCAGTGGTGAAGACTGTATTACAATTGCTGAGGAATTAGAAATTGTAAAAGAGTATATTAAAATTGCTATTATTCGTAAGCCTAATAGTGTAGTGATTAATTATGATATAGATGAGGCAACCTTGAAATTTAAAATTCCTAAGATTACGATTCAATCACTTGTAGAAAATAGTATTAAATATGGTGTAAAAAAAGTAGGCGTGCCTGTACAAATCAGTATTACAACACGTTTTAATCAAGATGAAAACAAGATGATGATTATAGTAGAAGATGATGGGAATGGCATATCTAAAGAAGTTATTCAAAAGGTCCTTCAGGGAGAAAAATTAGATGTTAAATCAGGTTTTGGTCTTAAGGCGATGATTGCAAGGTTGTTGTTATACTATGACGTTAAAAGTACAAAAGAAGTCATAAAAATTGATTCAAAGTGTGGAGAATATACAAAGATAATATTAATGATTCCAATTTGATTGTATAAAGTGATTAAAAAAGTGTTAAAAGATTAATTTTTTTATGTATTATCGTAATTTTGTTAAGTTAAAAATATGTAATTAAAATACTATAATTTACTTATCAAATACATAAAAAGGGTGAGATAAATGAAGAAAAAATTATTACTTAGTCTTTTAGCAACAGTAATAGCAGCTTCACTTGTAGGATGTGGAGGCACTAGTAAGTCAGTAGCATCTAATGCAGAAGGGACAAGTGCCGCTCCAAATGGGGAAAAAACAGTTGTCACTATGTGGATTATGCCTAATAGCGGCACACCAGATCAAGACCTTATGGAAGTCTTACAGCCATTCTTAAAAGAGAATCCTGATATCGATGTACAACCAACTGTTTTAGACTGGGGTTCAGCATGGACCAAGCTTACAACAGCAGCCACAAGTGGCGAGGGACCAGATATTACTCAATTAGGGACAACACAAATTGCAGCTATTGCAGCTATGGGTGCTTTAGAAGATTTAACACCTTATTATGATCGTTTTGGCGGCGAAGAAGCTTTCGTAGATGCCACACTTCCAACAACACAGATTTTAGGACAAGGTGAAGAAAGATATGCCCTGCCATGGTTCATTGATACAAGAGCACTTTTCTATAGAAAAGATATCTGTGAAGCAGCGGGTGTTAATCCAGAAACAGATTTCAAAACATGGGACAGCTTTAGAGAAGCGCTTACAAAAATGAAAGATGTAGAAATTGATGGTGTAAAGGTACCACCACTTGGAATGCCAGGAAAGAATGACTGGAATGTTATTCATAACTACGCACCATGGATTTGGGGTGCAGGTGGAGACTTTATTGCAGAGGATAATAAAACAAGTATTATTAACTCAGATGAAGCTTTAGCAGGTGTTTCATATTATGCAGAACTTGCAATTGATGGCTTAATGAGCATGCAGGCATTGGAGAAAAACTCCGCTGAGATTGAAGCAGCTTTCAATGCAGGTGAATTTGCAACTATTTTCTCAGGTGCTTATGAAATTGCAACATTAAGAAGAGAACAACCAGAACTTGCTGAAAAAATTGGTACAGCTTCATTCCCAGAAGGGCCTAAAGGAAAATATGCTTTCTTCGGTGGTAGTGGACTTAGCGTCTTTAAAAGTTCTAAAAATAAAGAAGCTGCTTATAAAGTACTTGAATATTTAATGAGTACAGATGCACAAGTTGCATATCAAGAAAAGTGTGGTAACTTACCAACAGTTAATGCAGCTTATGAAACAGAGTTTATATCAAATGAAGAAATGCGAGAGGCTTTTAAAGAACAAATAGCATTTGGTAAAGCGTATCCTTCAGTAGCAGGTTGGGGACCATCTGAAACACTACTTCAAAAAGGATTAAGTAATGTATGGGATAATGTTATGGGTGTATTTGGTAAATATGATCCAGCTAAGACTAAAGAATTCTTAGATCAAACAGCTAATGAATGTACAACAATTTATAGTCAGCAATAATTTGTGATAACAAATATTAAGATGTCATTTTGATTACATGATAGATTATGGTAGGAGGTCAGAAAAATGGCTAAAGCAGCGAAAGATTTAAATAAAAATGTAGTAGCTAAAAAAGGTTTATTATCACAAATTAAGAAGAATAAATTAGCATATGGCTTAATAGCGCCAGCATTAATTGCAATGTTTATTGTTCACTTGATTCCAATTGTTTCAGGAATTTGGATGTCTTTTTTAAAGCTTAATCAATTTACGCTTCATCAATTTTTAGGAGCGCCTTTTGTAGGACTTGAGAACTATGCAACAGTATTATTAGACCCTAATAGTACCATGCGCTCAGGATTCTTTGATGCCCTTAGAAATACAGCTATCTTTGCTGTAGTATGTAGTATTTTAGTAATAGGAATTGGACTATTGCTAGCAGTATTACTGAATAGAAAATTTAAGTTTCAAGGACTTGCTAGAACATTATTAATGACACCATGGGTAGTACCTTCTTTCGTTGTAGGTTTACTATGGGGATTTATGTGGCAGCAAGATGGTATTATTAACAAGATACTTGTAAATGTTTTTCATATAATTCCAGAAGGACCTTATTGGCTTACAGGACCTAAGGTAATGATTGCCATTATGATTCCTACGATATGGCGAACAGTGCCATTTGTTATGCTCATGCTTTTAGCAGGGTTACAACAAATCCCAATTGATTATTACGAGGCAGCAGAGATAGATGGTGCGAATAGTTGGCAGCAATTTAAAGCAATTACATTACCATTATTAAGATCTGTTTTATCAATTCAAATATTAAATGGTATTATTAGCTATGTTTATTCATTCAATATTGTAGCTATGATGTTTGGACATGGTGCAGGATTCCCAGGTAAATACGGTGACCTTCTTATGACCAATATCAATCGTAATTCATTCCAGATATGGCAGTTTGGACCTGGTGCAGCAGCGACCGTGATCGTTATGATTTGTGTGCTAGGATTAGTAGCACTATGGTATAAAGTATTCCAAAATGATTTGGTGGTGAATGACTAGTGAAAAACGGAGACATGACAAAATACAAAAAAAGAAAAAAAGTAATTGATAATATTGGAACAGTCATTGTTTGGTTATTTGTAGTAATAGCGCTTTTTCCTATCGTATGGATGATATTAACCTCATTAATGACACAAGGAGATATTGCAACAGGTAAGATTGGGATTCCTAATCATTTTGAAAATTACATTGAGATGTGGCAAAGTGTAGATTTCTTCAACTACTTTAAAAACAGTGTTATCGTATGTGGGGCAACAACAGTTATAGCACTGAGTATTGCGACCTTTGCGGGATATGCGGTGGCAAGATTTAAGTTCCCAGGGGCAGGGATATTTGGTGCGGCAGTACTGGCGACACAAATGGTACCAGGAATTATGTTCTTACTACCCCTGTATCTTATGTTTATCAAAATACAAGATACATTGGGTATTAAAATTATCAATACATATGGGGGATTGATTTTAGTATATTCAGCATTCTACATACCATTTAGTATATGGATTTTAAGAGGTTTCTTTGCTGGGATTCCAACAGAACTAGAAGAAGCAGCCATTATAGATGGATGTAGTAAATTTGAGGCATTCCTAAAAGTAATTTTACCAATTGCAAGAATTGGTTTAATAGCGACTGGTATATATATTTTCCTTATGGCATGGGATGAATTGCTATTTGCATGGGTACTTACAACTTCATCAGATGTCGCAACTATTCCTGTAGGAATTAGACTATATGTTGGTAATTATCAAAATAGATATGATTTATTAATGGCTGCAGGCTGCGTAACAACATTGCCACCGCTTATTATATTCTTTGGACTACAAAAACAATTTATAAGTGGTATGACAGCAGGCGCAGTAAAAGCTTAGAAAGAAAAGTTAATAATTTACTTTAAAAATACAAAGGAAGTGTTGCGAAACTAGCCAAATAGTTTTGTAACACTTCCATTTGTGGCTTTTTGTATATTATAGGGATAGTAAATAATTACAGCAAAAGGGGTAAATGAAAAATGGAAGACGATAAACTCATAAATAGAATAATTATTGGCGTAGTGGTTTTCTTAGGGCTTATTTTAAGTTTATTATTATTTAGAATTTATTCCGATGTACAAAGGAAGCAGAGCTATAGTTTTCAAGAGAAGGACAAGAAAAATATAACTATATGGACTATACATGGTGATATACAGACGATATTAGAAGAGGTCGTAAAAAAATATGAAACAGAAGATATAAGTTTTGAAATTACCAGTTTTAAAAATGAAGTTTATCAATCTACTATTCAAAGTGCAGCCATTACAAATCAGTTACCGGATATATTTTTTGCATGGGGATATGGCTGGCTAGAGAAATATGTAAAGTTTGACCTAGTAGCGGACATAACAGATGTCGTAGAAGAGACAGGGCTAAAAGAGAAGTGCTTACCCTATACGTTAGAGGGTGTTACTTATGATGATAAGTTGTATGCTATGCCTACCTATGGGTGGAATGTAAGCTTATTTTGTAATGAAGAACTCTTTAGAGTCTTAGATATAGACTATCCGACGACATATGATGAATTTATTGAGGTTATTAAAGCATTTAAGGCTGAAGGCATGGTGCCACTTGCTGGGAGTATGAAGGAGGAATGGGTTAATTCCTTATATTATATGTCACTCGTACTAGGAGAAGGAGAGTTACAAGGTGTTTATGATGCTGCATTAAATCATAAAAAATTTAATACGCCACAGTTTTATAATGCAGCTAAAAAGATGCAAGAAATCAATGGGCTTATGCCATGGCAATCAAACTATATAGAAGATGATGGATACGATGCGTGCTACTTATTTACACAGGGCAAGAGTGCCATGCTTTTGTATGGCAGCTGGGCAGCTTCTAGCATTGAGGCAGAAGATTCTAAGGTAAAAGATATTGTAAAAGTCATACCATTTCCAAATGAAAATACGCGTTATGGTGTAGGTGGATTCGTAGATACATTTGTAATTAGTAAGAATGGCAAGATTTCTGAAGATAAAGAGCTTCAATTATTATATTTGCAGATTATGCAAGATGTCTCACAGCTTGCTATAGATAAGTATGGGATAGGACTACCAGCATATAAGGGACAAGAGATTAATAAGGCAAAGTTTCCAACAATGTATGCCTGTTCAACTATTAAACCCTCTAAGGGACAACATCCTGCTTATGACCAATTGTTTGGTGAAGGAAAGGGGCAAACATATTATAGGCTTTTAAGGCAACTCATAAACAAGGAGATAGATGCTAAAGAGTTTACTGCACAGTTGGCAAAAGAGTAAGGAGCTATTAATTTTATCCTGTTTTATCGTAACATTATCAACTTACTTGAAAGCAGCATTCTCTTTATACTTAATTTATAAAGACAATAAAAAAGAAAGGAAATAATTTATGAAATCCTATGTAGCTTTTATAGGCATGAGTTTAATACTTATTGGGTGTAGTAATGCACAGGCACCACAAAAAATAGAAAGTATGCAGACAAGTAAACTCTTGGAGGAGGAGATTACGGTGAGTAGAGGGATGAAGAATTTAAAAGGGACAGTTGCCTTAGAAACGCAGTTTAATGACTTTGAAGAAACACTTATGGAAAAGGCTAATGGTTGGACAAATGGGAGCATGTTTGATTGTACATGGCGAAGTGACAACGTGCAATTTCAAGATGGCAATATGATGCTTACAATCGACCAAGATGGAGAAAATACAAGTCCGAAGTGGTCTGGTGGTGAATATCGTACAAGACAAGCTTTTCATTATGGGATGTATGAAGTACGTATGAAACCTATAAAAAATACAGGCGTGGTTTCATCTTTCTTTACATATACAGGACCAAGTGATAACAATCCTTGGGATGAAATAGATATTGAATTCCTAGGAAAAGATTCAACAAAAGTACAATTCAATTATTTCACAAATGGTGTGGGAGAACATGAATATGTATATGATTTAGGATTTGATGCCTCAGAGGCATTCCATGAGTATGCATTTGAATGGCAGCCAGATTCAATTACTTGGTATGTGGATGGCGTAGAAGTATATAAAGCTACAGAAAATATTCCTCAGACACCTTCTAAAGTGATGATGAATACATGGCCAGGCATTGGTGTGGATTCATGGTTAGGTGCATTTGATGGAAAAACGCCACTTACAGCAGAATATGATTGGATGCGAGTGACACAATATAGTAATAAGTAAGGAGATTTACAAGATGAAACAGTACCAAGATGCTAAGAAGCAAATTTTATTTAACAGGAAACAAAAGCTTGGTATCTTAGTTGTAATTCTGTTAAGTATTGCCATTGTTATATGTATAGGAATATTGGTATATAAAGGATAAAAAATAAAAGAAAGCCAGCTATGAACGGTAATAGAGTTCATGGCTGGCTTTCTTATTAAAGTATATTAGAGATGCACTTTATTATGAAAGCGGTATTCAAGCGGTGTTTGTCCCACTATTTTCTTAAAGGTGTTGTTAAAGTAGCTAGAGCTACTAAATCCTGTCGTAAGTGCAATATCTAGGATAGAATCATCTGTATTTTTTAGTAGATGCTTGCTCTTTTCAATACGTACATTGTTTGTATAAGTGCAGAAAGACTGTTTTGTGACTTTCTTGAAAATAGTGCAGAAGTAGCTTTTATTAATACCGAGATAATCTGCAAGTTCCTGTAAGGTAAGGGGCTTATGATAGTTTTTTTCGATATAGATTTCAGCCTTTGTCACATGATAGCTGTATTCATCTTCTGGAGTAAGTGCAATAGGACAGGTTGTACGTGGCGTAGAACAAGGATGTAATACATTTGGCGTATCGTTCTCACAAGGAGATACAAGCTGACTTGAATAAATACTGTAGAGTAGCTCAGTCAAATGCGCCATGCAATGAAGTGGTTTAAAGACTAAAGCTTCCTTTGAAATATGTGAAGTGGTATAAGGTCCTATAATAAATACACCATCTGAAGGCACATCTGGGTTAATAAGGCAAGATGTTAGATAAATATCATCAGTAAGTGGATGATGAAAAATCTTTTGCGTTAAGGTATGCCTAAGAAGTTCTTCCTTTAGCTCAGATGTTAGGTAAGCTTTTATAATATTTAAATCTTGTGCTGAGAAACCATAAGTTGCAATTTCTTTACCTTCCTTATTAAAGGCACGAATAGGTAAATGGCTACAATGGTGAAAGTTTTCCATTGTAAGAGTAAGTGATGTCTGATCCAAAGTGAGGTCCTCCTATTCAACCTAAAAATATTACAAGAAATCTAAATATCGTATAAGACGTAATACATATTTCTTGTTAATATAGATTTATAAATGAAATTAATTATCAGTATATTATTCAAATATTATAACATTATTTGATTAGAGATGTCAAAGGAGGCTTACTTGTGAAGCACTGGATGAAGAAGAGATATCTTGCTGGCTTACTCATTATATTAGCAACAGTTTCTTTATTTGTAGGAGTAAGCAGCCTTACTTTAAATGATATTTTAACATTTAGAGAAGATAAGATTCAGCTCTTAATGATTAGTAGATTACCACGTTTAATTGCGATTATTGTTGCAGGGGTAGGACTTAGTGTCAGCGGTCTTATTATGCAGCAGATTAGTAGAAATAAATTCGTATCACCAACAACAGCAGCAACATCAGACTTTGCTAAACTTGGAATTTTAGTAGGGATGATTGCTTTCGGTGGAAGCGGACAAATGACAAAGATGATTATTGCCTTTGTTTTTGCAATGGTAGGGACAGTTGTCTTTATGAAAATGATTAAAGCCATTCAAATTAAAAATATTATTTTTGTACCGTTAGTAGGGATGATGCTAGGAAAGGTAGTTGGTTCAGTAACAGCTTTCTTCTCTTATAAATATGACCTTGTACAAAATATTTCATCATGGATGGAAGGAAACTTATCGCTGATTATGGCTGGAAATTATGAAATGCTTTATTTAAGCATTCCAGTTGTAATTTTAGGGTTTATGTATGCCAACAAATTTACAATTGCAGGGATGGGTGAGGACTTTGCCACAAACCTAGGGCTTAATTATAACCTTATTGTTAATATTGGTCTTGGAATTGTAGCACTGATTACTGCGGTAACAATGATTACAGTAGGGAATATTCCCTTCGTAGGACTGATTATTCCTAATATCGTTACAATGTATGTGGGAGATAACTTAAAGAATTCTCTTTACCATACAGCACTTTTAGGACCAATCTTCCTATTAATCTGTGATATTTTAGGCCGACTAATTATTTTCCCATTTGAAGTCTCTATTGGGATGATGGTAGGAACAATTGGCGGCGTAATGTTCCTTTATATGATTTTAAGGAGGGCAAAAAATGAAGGTTAAAGCCAAGGACAAAAAAGTATTATGCATATTGGCTGTAGCCAGTATTGCACTCATTGCCCTATTCTTATTTACAGGGCTTAATCCAAAGAGTTATAGTTATGCGCTTTCAAAGCGTATTCCAAAAATATATGCCATTATTTTAACTGGAGGAGCAGTAGGTTTTTCATCACTAATCTTCCAGACGGTAACAAACAATCATATTTTAACACCAAGTATTTTAGGGCTTGATTCCTTATACATGTTGCTGAATACAGCAGTTGTATTTCTATTAGGTTCAACGCATAAATTGATTGTAAATGCCAATGCCAACTTCTTATTAACTACAGGTGTTATGTTAGGGGCATCAGTTATTTTTTACCAGCTTGTCTTTAAGAAAAAAAGTCATAATATCTTTTTCTTATTACTTGTAGGAATTGTAATTGGTACTTTATTTGAGAGTTTCACGACCTTTATGCAAGTTTTAATGGACCCAGGTGAATTTTTAACGATTCAAGATAAGTCACAAGCAAGTTTCAATAATATCAATACCAAGGTATTAGGACTTGCAACAGTAATGATTGTAGGGTCATTCCTTTATAGCACAAAGTTCATGAAGGTACTGGACGTTATGGGACTTGGTAGGGAACATGCAATTAACTTAGGTGTCGATTATGACAAAGTTGTGAAACACATGTTAGTTGTTGTTGTAATCTTAACAGCGACATCTACAGCATTAGTTGGCCCAATTACTTTCTTAGGGCTTTTAGTTGTAAACATTGCAAGATATATGATGCATTCATATAAACATAGCGTGCTAGGAATTACAATACTGCTTATTAGTATTGTAGCTTTGGTAGGCGGTCAGTTCGTTGTAGAACGTATTTTAAGCTTCGGTGTCAGCGTAAGTATCATTATTAACTTTATAGGTGGTATTTACTTTATTTACTTATTAATGAAAGGACGTACACAATGATTCAGGTGAAAAACATTTCAAAGATGTATGGCAGTAAAAAGGTAGTAGATAATGTGTCACTGGAAATTCCAGAAGGAAAAATCACATCTTTCATTGGCCCAAATGGTGCAGGGAAAAGTACAGTACTTTCTATTATGACACGCTTAATGAAACGTGACGGTGGTGAGGTTTTAATTGACGGCAAAGAAATCACCGCATGGGATCAAAAAGCGTTAGCAAAGAAAATCGGGATTTTAAAGCAATCTAATAATATTAATATGCGCCTAACGATTCGTGAACTTGTAAGCTTTGGCCGTTTTCCACACTGTGGCGGTAACTTAAAAGCAGAAGATGAAAAACAAGTTGATGAAGCTATTGGGTATATGCAGCTTACTGATTTACAAGATCGTTACTTAGATGAACTCAGTGGGGGGCAAAGACAGCGTGCTTACATTGCTATGGTTATTGCACAAAACAGTGAGTATATCTTATTAGATGAACCACTTAATAACTTAGATATGAAGCATTCAGCAGAGATTATGAAAATATTAAGAAAGCTTGTTGATGAGCTAGGTAAGACAGTTATTATCGTAATCCATGACATTAACTTTGCATCATGTTATTCAGATTATATTGTAGCCCTTAAAGATGGCAAGATTGCTAAGGAAGGACCTACAGCAGAAATTATTCAGCAAAGTGTATTAGAAGAGATTTATGAAATGCCATTTAATGTCCAAAACATTAATGACCAAAATATTTGTATTTACTTCTAAGATAAGATAAACATAAAGTTTAGCAGAAATAAAAGCAGCTTTTAAAGCTGCTAAACTTAGGAAAAATAATGAGAATGAAATTCATAAATGATAAGAAGAGGCGTATGGCTTGTTGTTTGTGAAATCTATATAGAAAGATAAAACATAGAAATTAAGGAGATAAAAAGATGAATAAAAAATTAGTATTTACAGCACTTGCAGTTATGACATTAGCATTTACAGGATGTGGCGCACAAACAAGCACACAGGTTCCAGCAACTAGCACAGAAGCTACAGTAGAAACAGCGGAAGAAACAGGTACAGTAACAGTTGTACATTCATTAGGGGAAACACCAGTACCTAAAAATCCTAAAAATATTGTAGTATTAGAACTTGGTATTTTAGATGCGCTTTCTGCATTAGAAGTAGAAGTAGCAGGAGTACCACTTAGTAGTGCACTTCCAGAGTACTTAAATAGCTATACAGATGAAAGTGTTTATACAAATGTAGGTTCATTAAAAGAATTAGATATGGAAGCAATTTATGCACTTGAGCCAGAACTTATTATCATTGGTGGCAGACAAGCAGATTACTATGAAGAACTTAGCAAAATCGCACCAACAATCAATTTAGCAGTAGATAATACAGATTACATGGCATCATTTAAAACAAATATGGATTACTTAGGACAAATCTTCGGTAAAGAAGCGGAAGTAGCAGAAAAAGTAGCAGCAGTAGAAGAAAAAGTTGAAGCACTTACAGAAAAAGCAACTGAAATGGATGTAACAGGTCTTATTGCTCTTGCAAATGATGGCGCATTTAGCGTATATGGTCCAGGTTCAAGATTCGGAATTATCCATGATACATTTGGCATCAAACCAGTAGATGAAACAATTGAAGTTTCAACACATGGTCAAAATGCATCATTTGAATATATTGTAGAACAAGACCCAGATTACTTATTTGTAGTAGACCGCGCTGCAGTAGCAGGTGGAGGTACATCAGCAGAAGAATTATTCAGCAATGAATTAATGACAACAACATCAGCTTATAAAAATGATAACATCGTTTACTTAGATGCAAACGTATGGTATACAGCAGGTGGTGGATTCACAGGAACTGAAACGATGGTAGATGAAATTTCAACAGCTCTTGATAAATAGTAAAAAAGCATATTAACGCTTATAAAAAGCCTAGCACAATCTTATTCTAATGTATGCAATAGTAGAATGAGGTTGTGCTAGGCTTCTTTATTTAGATAATTTGGATAAGATTAAATTAGTGTATATAAGTAGTACTTACTAAGATGTTTTGTAGGATATCTGTTGGAATTTCAAATTCCTGAATGCCCATAGAACCAGGACCTACTGTATATTTATCAAAAGAAATCACAAGTTTACCTTCATTTGTGATATAGAAGGCTTGGTTGGCATCAATTTTATCAAAACCATCAATGCCATCTGAATCTTTTCCAATCCAGTAAGAGAGGCTCTCATCATTTGCCATACGGTCTTTCATTTGTGTTTTGATATTTTCTGAGATGACATCGATATAGCTCTCATCTTTAAACAGGCTAGGGAGCGTAATTAAGATTTCATTTTGTTTATCAATAGTATCATAAGTTATAGTTGTAGAAGATGAGGCAACAGTATTTACAACATAGCGACCTATAGAGAGAATTTGATCATTATCTGTTTTAACTTCAAAGCCAGAAGTTGTACCCAGATGGCCGCCTTCTGCATAAGTTTTCATATTTTCTACTTCTTTTTGAAACGCATCATAGAGTGCTTTGTTTTCGGCTAAGTATTTTTCATTTAGTGCATTTTGTAAGTCTTTATTTTCTAAGCCTTCAATAACAGGTGTATTTATTTGGGCGTTATAAGTGTCTTCATTAAAGTCAAATTGTCTAA
Organism: Cellulosilyticum sp.; assembly: GCF_982396655.1. Lineage (NCBI taxonomy): Bacteria > Bacillati > Bacillota > Clostridia > Lachnospirales > Cellulosilyticaceae > Cellulosilyticum > Cellulosilyticum sp. The sequence goes on from NZ_CEVXFV010000039.1 coordinate 21,033, forward strand.
AGGTTACAACCTCTACAAGTTTACCAAGGACAGGAATATTACTGAGTGATTGTGCAAATGTAGGACTTAAATTAGCAGTTCCTACGAAGCAAGCTGTAACGATAGCAGCAGTTGTACCAAAGTTTTTCATGTATTTTTTCATTTTAAATTTACTTCCTTTCTTTAACACAATTATATTTTCTGATAGAGGGTCACTTTCTGTGAAATCATGTAGGCCTTCTTTTATGGCATCTAAAACGATGTTGTCTAGTTCTTCAGGAATTTCAATGTTGTTATAGTAGTCATTAAGCTGCGTTTCAATCTCATGCATTTCAGATTTAGTAGCATTAAAATCCTTGATTTTTAAGTTTTGTGAATTTAAATTAGTTTGGTTTGATTTTTTTTTGCTCATAGGGCACTCCTTTTATATTTACTAGCTATTAAGCTTTACTTTCATTTTCTTTAAGGCACGATATAATGTGGACTTAACAGTACTAAGATTCTGGTCAATAGCAGAAGCAATCTCCTTAAGCTCTAGGCCTTCAAAGTAGCGTAGCATCACAATGGTTCGTTCATTTTCATTTAAGGCATTAAGCGCATCCTCGATTTCAAGGTGTTGATAAGCATCTTCCTGCGATGAAGATAAAAAAGGATTTGATAAGAATTCGCCTTCGGATGTTACTATGTAATGACCATGCTTTGCAAGATGCGTTTTACAAGTATTAATAAGAATACGGCAGAACCAAGTGTGAAGATATTGTTTATGCTTGAGGGTATGTTGATACTTTAATGCTTTTACTATGGTGTCCTGAATAATGTCTAAGGCATCTTCCTTGTTTTTCACATAACTATAGGCGATGCGATAATGCTGTGTTTTAGTTTGTAAGATATAATCAATAATTTCATTTTCCATCGTTTTTAACCTTCTATATGTGTTTATTTTACTTATTAGACTAGGACGGTATATGAAAAGTTTCAAGGAATAAAAAAAATATAGGAGGTTGTACACCATTTTTGAGGACAGGACATATGATGAATTGAAATAATATTCATCTAACAGGAGGCAATTATGGATAAGTCCATTAGTCTAACGCCATTTGACATCACAAGTAGCAAGGCACAATCAGAAATAATTCCAGAAGGTGTGAAAGATATTAAGGCACCTGATTTTTGGAATAAAGGGTACAAGGGGAGAGGTGTAACAATTGCCATTATAGATACAGGTGTAGAGGTGAATCATCCAGATTTAAAGGATAGAATTATAGGGGGAAGAAATTTTACTAGTGAAGATGGTGGAGATGTAAATAGATACAATGATTACAATGGTCATGGAACCCATGTAGCAGGCATTATTGCAGCTTCTGCAAATGGTACAGGCGTTGTGGGCGTTGCTCCAGAAGCAAGTCTTTTGATCTTAAAGATATTAGACCGCGATGGCAATGGGACTTATGAAAGCGCTATTGCAGCACTTAAGTATGCCATAACTCAAGGGGTAGATGTCATTTCTATGTCTTTAGGCGGACCTGTAGATGTACCTGAATTACATGCAGCTATTCAAGAAGCAGTAAGCAAGGAAATCGTTGTGATATGTGCTGCAGCTAACTCAGGAGATGGCAATGCATTAACTCCGGAGTATGCATATCCTGCTTATTATAGCGAGGTTATTTCAGTAGGCGCTGCTACAAGCAGTAAGCGCGTGGCAGGTTTTTCTAATTCAAATAATCAAGTAGATTTAATAGCACCAGGCGTGAATATCCTTTCAACTTATCTTAATAGTAGTTATGCCAGGCTTTCAGGAACCTCTATGGCAGCACCATATGTAACAGGAGCAGTAGCGCTGTTGATTAACTGGGGGATGGAACGATTTGGCAGGAAACTTACGGAATTGGAGATTTATGCACAGCTTGTAAGAAGGGCGGTTTCAGTAGGACTTCCAGCAACAGCAGAAGGGAATGGCATGCTTTATTTAACAGTGCAAGATGTACTTGAACAAATGTTAAGAAATAATAGGCTTACTTAGTTAAAAGCTGGTAGATTAGTGAGATAATCATTAATCTGCCAGCTTTTTAGCTTTTTTTAGACGAATGCTAGAGGGAGATATTCCTAATAGTTTTTTGAAGCAAGTAGAGAAGTAGGTGGCATTTTTGAAGCCACATTTAAAAGCAATAATTTGAATAGGATGGTCAGTGGTTGTCAGCAGATATTTAGCTAATTTAATACGTTCTTGAAGAATATATTCACTGAAGCTTAGGCCTACCTCTAATTTAAAAAGATTACATAAGTAACATTTATTGATATTCACGTTATCACAAACAATATCTAAGGTCAGCTCATCTTGCAAGTGGGTATGAATGTATTTTAGGGCATTTTTGATATGTGCATTTTGTTGTTTTTCTATTTTATACATATAGCAGGAGCTATAGGCAGTGATGATTTTTTCGCCAAGGTCAATAAATTCATTAAAAGTAATAAGCGCAACAAGCTGGTCATTCTCCCAACAGCACTCATGCAAAGAAACATTTTCTTTTAATAAGATAAAGTTATAGATGCTATGATTTAAGGCAGTTAAAAAACAGCGCTGTGCGGCAAGGCTATTAAAATGAAGTTGAGAGGCCTGCTTCGTAAAAAGCTCAAGGGCTTGTTTGGTATTACCGCAGTATAGCAAAGTACAAATTTCTAGGTGATTATAAATTATGTGTGTCATAAATAACTCCTTTGTAACTCATAAAAAATAGAAAATCTAAAAATAACTAAAAAATACTCAAATATTTTAAAACATGGCTTTATTATAGCATGATATGATTTAAAAAGTTAGTCATAGCTAACTAAAAAATAAACATAAGTAAAAAATAATAAAATTATAAATAAATGTACAGGAGGAAATTATGTTAAATATAAAAAGAGGTTTTTTAGTAGGTATAATAGTTGCACTAGGTGCACTTTCGGTAGGATGCGGTAGCACACAAGTTTCACAGCAGGCAGATCAAAATACCAAACAAGAGGTAGTACAAACAGGACAAACAGAACAAGCAGACAAGCAAGAAGATATGGCAACTGGTGAAACTGAATTTACAGATCGCGTAGTGGTTTCATCAGTAGCAGGGGTTCAAATATTAGATGCTTTAGGCATACCTATGGTGGGTGTACCAACTAGTAGTTATGAATTACCAGAAAGTGTACAGGGAGTTACGCAAATTGGTAGTGCCATGTCACCAGATATGGAGGTGATTACTTCTTTGGAACCGACGGTCGTTATTTCTGTAGACTCTTTATCAGAAGACTTAAAGTCACAATTTGAAACATTAGGCATTGCATCAGAGTTCATTAACTTATCAAGCTATGAAGGTCTTAAAGAAAGCATTATATTTTTAGGTGAAAGATTTAATGTAAGTGAAAAGGCAGCTGAATTAGTAGGTAGTTTAGAGGCTAAAGAAGCAAGCATTCAAGAAATGGTGGAAGAGAAGGAATCCCCTACTGCACTTATTATCTTCGGTGCAGGACAAAGCTTTATGGTAGCTTCAGAGGCATCATATGTAGGAGACCTTGCAAAACGCGTGGGGATAACGAATGTAATTGAAAATACTACAACTGGATTTTCACCAGTAGATATGGAATATTTAGCGCATCAAAATCCAGAGTATATTTTATTTATGGCACATGCAAATCCAGAAGAATCATTAGCAGCTTTTAAATCAGAATTTGAAACAAATGCTGCATGGCAAAACTTTGAGGCGGTAAAAAATGATAGGGTAGTGGCACTAGAAACAGAGTATTTCGGGATGAGTGCAAACCTATTAGTTGTAGATGCTATGGAAAAGTTAGTAGAAATCGTATATGCGGAGTAATGAAAAATGAAGAAAAATATATGGGCATTTAGCATAGTAAGTGTATTACTTGTCATAAGTATTTTACTTGCCATCTCTGTAGGAAGCGTCATGGTGCCTATAGAGGAAGTGATCAGCGCTATTTTTCATGGCGGTGGTGGAAGTGGCGGCATTGTAAGAGATATTCGTATTCCAAGGGTTATCATGGCCGTATTAGTAGGGGCAAACTTGTCTGTGGCGGGGGTACTTTTACAAGGGGTTATGCGAAATCCTCTAGCAGACCCTGGGATTACAGGGATTTCTTCAGGAGCAGGTGTAGTAGTAATGATTGTGATGCTATACTTCCCTGGGGCCACAAAAAGTATGGCCCTCTTTGGGTTTATTGGTGGAATGATGGCCTGCTTTATGATTTATTCTTTGGCATGGAAGAAGGGCATTTCAGCTATACGCATTATTTTGGCAGGGGTTGCTGTAAATGCCATGTTAGGCGGTTTATCCAGTATGATTTCTATTTTAAATAGTGAGAGTCTTTCGGGTGTACTTACATGGCTTAATGGTGACTTAGGTAAAAAAAGTTGGGCACAAGTACGTGCTATGAGTGTTTACACAGTGGTAGGACTTACCTTTGCCTTTGCTATGAGTAAAAGCTGTGATGTGCTAGCGTTAGGTGACAAAAATGCCAAGAGCCTTGGATTTAATCCTAATAGGCTACGTATTTTAGTTTCAGTGGTGGCAGTACTGCTAGCTGGAATTTCAACAGCTTATGTAGGAATTATTGGTTTCATCGGACTAGTTGTCCCACATATTTCAAGAATGCTGATGGGCTCTGAGCATAGAATTTTAATGCCGTTTACAGCTTTATTTGGGGCGCTGACATTACTTGTAGCAGATACATTAGGTAGAACGGTAACTGCACCTTATGAGATTCCAGTAGGAATTATTATGACAGTTATAGGTGGACCATTCTTTTTATATCTTTTAAGAAAGGATGATAAAAATTATGGAAGTTAAAAATATAGATTTTACATATGGGGGTAAACCCTTTATTGAAAACTTAAGCACAGTGATTGAAACAGGTAAGATTACAACGATTATAGGGCCAAATGGCTCAGGTAAATCAACACTTTTAAATGTTGTAGTCAATCAGCTAACGCCTCAGAGTGGTCATGTTATTTTAAATGGACGTAATCTTAGTACAATGCCAATCAAAGAAATTGCAAAAGAGATGACAATCGTTCATCAGCAAAATGCAGCACCTGGGGATTTAACAGTGGAGCGATTGGTAAGCTTTGGGAGATGTCCTTATCAAGGATTTTTTTCTGCAAAAGATGAAGAGAATGAAGAGAGTATTAACTGGGCACTCAAAGTAACAAACTTAAAAGATATGGCCCATAAAAGGATTAGTCAGCTTTCAGGCGGTGAAAGACAAAGAGCATGGATCGCTATGGCACTGGCACAAAAAACAAAAATTTTATTTTTAGATGAGCCAACGACTTATTTAGATATTCACTATCAGCTGGACATCTTAAATTTAGTGAAACAGCTTAATAAGGAGTATGGCATGACGATTGTCATGGTTTTACATGATATTAATCAAGCAATTTTATTTAGTCATAATCTACTGATTATGAAAGGTGGTAGCTTGCTTTATGCCGGCTCGGTAGAAGAAGGTATTACAAAAGAAAGATTAAAGGAAGTCTATAATATTGAGGCAGATATTCGCTGGTGTCCTAAAAATAAATGTCAGTATATCGTGCCTATTGTATCAGGGATTGTAAGTTAATCTTAAATAAAAATTAATAGAGGTGAAATATGAAAGTATTAGTAACATATTCAAGTAAAACAGGTAACACAAAGAAATTAGCAGAAGGTATTTTTGAAGGCTTAGAAGTAGCTGATAAACAAATTATGCCAATGAAAGAAGTAACAGATTTAGCAGCTTATGATGTGGTATTAGCAGGATACTGGGTAGACAAAGCGGGCCCAAATGAAGAAGCTAAAGTATTTTTACAAGGTTTAGAAAACAAGGTAGTAGGCCTCTTTGCCACATTAGGTTTCTGGCCAGATTCAGAGCATGCTTGGCAATCATTATGTAATGGGGAAGCATTAGTAAAAGATAAAAATAAGGTTATTGCAAAATACATTTGCCAAGGTAAATTAGATTCTAAGATCATCCAGATGTTTGAGAAGTTGCCACAAGACAACCCACATGCAGTCACACCAGAAAAAAGAAAACGCTATGAAATTGCTGCAAATCACCCAAGTAAGGTAGACCTTCTTGCAGGGGCTGAGTTGTTTAATGAAAGGCTGAAGGCAAATGTTTAGTCAGCGTATAAAAACCCATCATAGTGCCATGGCAAGTGGCAATAAATATTTGCTGGGCGTTAAAAATGTAGAGGAAGTACTTTCTAGTCCAAATGAAAGTGCCCACGAAAAAAATGCAACGATTTATATTCATGTACCATTTTGCAAGAAGATTTGTAGTTTCTGCAATATGCGAAGAAGTCTACAAGAACCTAGTACACAGTATGCAGACTTAATTGTCAGGGAAATAGAGAATTACGGAAAGTTTAATTACATACAAGATACAGTATTTGATGCAGTTTACTTTGGTGGTGGTACCCCAACTACCTTATCTGGAGAGGCATTAGCGAAGATTTTAAAGGCACTTAAGCACACTTTTCGCTTGACAGCTAATGCAGAAATTACCATAGAAACTACAGTGACTGAGTTAACCTCAGAAAAAATAAAGACCTTAGTAGCGGCTGGAGTAAATCGTTTTTCAGTAGGTATTCAGACATTTGATGAAGAAGGCAGAAAGTTGATGGGGAGAGTTGGTAGTGGTACCCAGGCGTATAAAAAGCTTAAGGAACTTAAAAGTTATGAAAATGTTACAGTAAGTATGGACCTTATTTATAATTATCCAAAGCAAACTATGGCGAGTTTATATAGTGATTTAGATAAAATTATAGCTTTGGATTTGGATGGATTTTCCATGTACTCCCTTATTAATATGAAGGAAACAGCTATAGAGGGGGCACAAAGTCAGGAAAACGATGAGGTTATGTTTTTTGCCATTAGTGAATATATGAAAAAGGCTGGTTATAATTTTTTAGAGCTTACGAAGATGGTAAAGAAAGATGCCTATAAATATATTAGCAACCGTCATCAAGGTGCAGATACATTACCTCTTGGTGCAGGGGCAGGTGGCTCCATAGGCGGGCTTGCTATGATGAATCCTATAAAGTTAGAGGAATATGAAAAGAGTGTGCAAGAGTTTAATACAAGAAGTGGGATGCATTTTAAAAGTGACTATAAGCAGGTTGTAAAATTCAAAGGGGATTTGCAGATGTTATATCTTCCAAAGAATGAAAGCTTATATAAAGAGCGCATGAAATATGAAGAGGTCTTAGAACAGTTAGTAACACAAGAAATGGTAGTACCGGAAGCAACGTATTACCGTTTAACGACTAAAGGAATATTCTGGGGCAACACAATTTCAAGGCAGTTATCATTACTCATATAAAATAAGTTATTTAATGTCATGCATCATCTCATTAGAGCTAAAAGTAAAATGAAGGGACAAGTTATGAAATAAAGTATGTTACATAGAATTAGCATAAGTGTTACCTGTTTGTAATATAAGGAGAATATAATGAAAGAAATACAGAAAATAGTATTTGCAAGGGGGATATTATGCTAATTTTAAAAAAATGGATAAGTGGCATTGCTTTAGCAAGTCTATGTGTCTCCACGGCTTATGGCGCTACTAATAGTGATGCGAATCTAGTAGAAAAAGCAAGCTTTGCCAAAAGCCTAGATGATTTACAGACAGGAAGTAATAAGATAGATGTAATGCTAGAAGGAAATTTAACAAGAGAAGAAGCTGCCGTACTTATTGTAGAAGCATTAGGCTACAAGAGTTTAGCTGCAAATTATGAAAACAGCAATAGCTTCAAAGATGTAACAACACATAAAGGTGAGATTAATTTAGTAAAAGCTTTAGGCCTTATGAACGGGACTAGTCAAAATGCTTTTAATCCCAAAGCCTATGTGAGCGCAGAAAGTGCCAAGACAATCATTAGCCGTATACAAGCTAAGTTAGAAACACCACTCAAATGGCAGCATGCCTGCTATGCAATTAGTTCAAGCAGTCAGATGGACCGCATTACAAATTATGATGCTATCAGTTTTGGGTGGGCAAGTTTAGCTTATAATAATGGTGATTTCTCAGTAAGTACAACAAGTGGAGACTTTAAAGTACCATCTAGTTTTGAGATTCCTGTGGATTTGGCACAAAATAATGGAGTAGAAACGTATCTAATGGTTTACTATGATAACAAAGATAATGCAGTAAATAAGCTTTTTACAGATCAAGCTAAACGTAACCAGCTTATTAAGGAACTTGTCAGTTTATGTAATGGCGTGACTAAAGAGGGGCAGACAAGAAGTTTTGACGGTCTTACCATAGACTTTGAGCAATTTTACAGTAGCGATTTAAAGGCACCTTATATGACTTTCTTAAAAGAACTTAAAGCCGCTTTAGCTGCCCAAGGTAAAAGGCTCAATGTAGCGGTTCAGCCAACTACTAATTTTAAGGGCTATGACTATAAGGGCATTGGTGAAGTCGCAGATCATGTCATCCTTATGGCACATGACTATGGTGCAAAGACCTTAACAGCAAACGATCAAGCAGCAGGTACTACGAATACGCCAATAACGCCAATCAAGGCAGTTTATGGTACCTTAGAAGAAGCTGTAAATGCCATCTCAAATAAAGATAAAATCGCCCTTCAAATCAGCTATGCTAGTGTGCAGTGGCAAGTAAAAAACAACAAGGTTACAAATAGCAGTGCTTTTACACCAAGCTATGCACAAATCCAAAGTCGCTTAAATACAGTAGGCACTACTATACATTTCGATGAAACAACTCAAGATACATATGCCACCTACGAAGCAGATGGGATGAAAAATGTGATTTGGTATGAAGACCAAAGAAGTACACAGGCAAAAATTGATTTAGCCAAGCTTCTAGGCATCACAAGTGTCTCTTACTGGCGTTTAGGCAATATGCCAAATTAAAAAATGGTATGAGATTTAACAAATAGTGGAATTTACATTAAAATAAAAAATAAAAATATAATTTTTAGTTGAAAATAATAATATTTTCTAATAAAATAGAGGTAGAGATAAACAACACGCAGAGGTGGCGGAATGGCAGACGCGCTAGATTCAGGTTCTAGTACCAGCAATGGTGTGGGGGTTCAAGTCCCCTTCTCTGTATCAATCTCAAGTGGTGTTTTAAATTTCTACATAGGAGAGCCCTCCAGCCTATTATCAAGGCTTTGGAGGGCCTTTTTTTGCTGTGGGAAAATATTAAAAAGAAAGTTGAATGTAAAAAAATATTACTTAGTCTATAGCCGAATTTAATTAAGTTTTAAGCAATAAGTGGGGATTTTATTTTTTTAGGACATATATCTTAGTGTAGGAACGAAGTTAAAACTCAAAGGCATAAACCAGAAAGCTTAATCTTTAATCCCAATACCAAGTGCTAGAACTTTTTTAGGGGAGGCAGGCGATGGAGGGCTGCGATGATGCAGGGACGGTGGCGTTAGTGAGATAGACACAGTGACTGCAAATTTTAGAACAATCCTATTATCAGAAGGCCTTTGAACTTTGCAAGGATCCAGGGCTATAGCAGAGTCTATAGTTTAAACATGTAGCAAGGAAAAAGGGTAAGCCTCCCACTTCTTCTGATCTTTATAAGGTACAAATGAATAAGCAGCTTCCAAGTAGGCAAGTTTTCACTGAGATGAAGTAAATCCTTGGGAGGCGATTGATGGATTTTTAGTGATGCAAAAGCTGCTTATAAGTGGGTGCTTGAAAGAAAAGAGGAGGCTGAGAAGATAGGGTACAAGGTGTAACAATACATAGCATTGCAAAAGAAATAAGTTCATTTTACGAGGTAAAATGAACTTATTTCTTTTTTTGTTTAACTAAAATGAACTTCTTAAAAATAATATTTGAACTTTCTGGATTAAATACTTGAACTTTAAAGAGGTGAGTGATATTATTAGAACAAAATAAATGAACTTTTTTGAATTTTTAAAGAATAGTATATTTGATGAGTCAAGAAGGGGAATGAATGATGGCTGATAAAATATTTGCAGAACGATTTAAGGAAGCAATGAACAAACAGGGAATGAAACAGGTTGATTTGATTCGAGCGGCAACTACGGGGGGAATTAAACTTGGCAAGAGTCAAATCAGTCAATATGTAAGTGGAAAAGCAGTGCCTAGAGAAAATATTGGTCATTTCCTTGCGGAGATTTTGAATGTTGATGTTAAGTGGTTATATGGTAAAGATTTAAAATCTGATGGGACTGGTAATGACAATATGGTGAGGTTATCTAGTGAATGTGCTAGAGGAGAAAGGGGAATAAGTATGCGTGAATTTAAAAAATCATCAAAGTTAGATAATGTTTTATATGATGTAAGGGGGCCTGTTGTAGAGGAAGCAACAAGGATGGAGGAAAGTGGTACACATGTACTAAAGCTGAATATCGGGAATCCGGCACCATTTGGTTTTCGTACACCAGATGAGGTTATATATGATATGCAAAGGCAATTAACAGCGTGCGAGGGATATTCAGCAGCTAAAGGACTTTTTTCTGCTAGAAAAGCAATTATGCAATATGCTCAGCTTAAAAACATTCCTAATGTTTCTATAGAAGATATTTATACAGGAAATGGTGTAAGTGAACTCATTAATTTGAGTATGTCTGCATTACTTGATAATGGTGATGAAGTGCTAGTTCCTGCACCAGATTATCCATTGTGGACTGCTTGCGTAACATTAGCAGGTGGAAAGGCAGTTCATTATATTTGCGACGAACAAGCTGAGTGGTATCCTGATATGGAGGATATAAAAAAGAAGATAACTGACAAGACAAAAGCAATTGTAATTATTAACCCTAATAATCCTACAGGGGCATTATATCCAAAAGAGATTCTGCAGCAAATTGTAAATATTGCAAGGGAACATCAGCTTATTATTTTTTCAGATGAAATATATGATCGTTTAGTAATGGACGGAGAAGAACATATATCTATTGCATCATTAGCACCAGATTTATTTTGTGTTACTTTTAGCGGCTTATCAAAGTCACATATGATTGCGGGATTTAGAATAGGTTGGATGGTTCTGAGTGGGAATAAAAATATGGCGAGAGATTATATGCAAGGGCTTAATATGCTATCCAACATGAGGCTTTGTTCAAATGTACCAGCTCAATCGATTGTTCAAACTGCACTGGGTGGTTATCAAAGTGTTAATAACTATATTGTCCCAGGGGGAAGAGTATATGAACAACGAGAATATATATATAAGGCGCTTAATGATATACCAGGAGTAAGTGCGGTAAAGCCTAAAGCTGCATTTTATATTTTTCCTAAAATAGATATTAAAAAGTTTAATATTTTGGATGATGAGAAGTTTGCACTGGATTTATTGAGAGATAAGAAAATACTCATTATACATGGTGGAGGATTTAATTGGGGAAAACCAGATCATTTCCGTGTTGTTTATTTGCCACGTATAGAGGTGTTAGAGGATGCTGTTAAAAAGATTGGTGATTTTCTCAGTTACTATAAACAATAATTAAAATAAAGCGGCTAACGTTGCATTATCAGCTTAAATTTTGAGCTTGAAATATGAAAGTTAGAAGTTGAACTTTCATACGCTATGAAAAGGGAGTTATTGCGAAATAAATTTCACAATAACTCCCTTTAACAGTTGGTTTCTCTATACTTTATGGCGGGACTTAATATTTTAAAACTTTTTAATTTTATTGTCTATAAATATTTACAATATTTGCAATAGTGTGATATTATATTTTTGAGGTTAAGGAATAATTTGGTAGATATATCATTCATTAACTAATAGCGCTTAGGTTAATAAGGTTTTGGGAGGGGAGACTTAATGGTATAAAGATGCTACTAAAAGGTTGTTCTACATATCTCATAGTATTGATACATTAAAAATGGTCAAGAAATTAATTGGGGAGGGGATTTTGAATGAGTCATTCACTTAAGGTAAAGACAGCAAAAGTTTTGATGCTTGCAATGATGGGGACTTGTATAAGCACTACAATATGGGCAGAAGAAACACCAGTAAATGTAGTGCAAGAGGCCGGCAGCGTAGATGGGGGCGCAGCTGAAGAAGATAGTAATACAGTTGGGGCTGTAGAAGTATCAGAAGCTACGGAAAAAGTAGAGGGAGTAGAAGAAAATGTGCAAGCACCTGAGCTGGGGGAAGAAATAGTTGCCGATGAAAATAGTGAGAAAGCAGCTAAGGAAACAGATAATGAAGAGTGCCTATCATCAGAGATTATTGAAGATGATACGACAGGATTATCTGAAAAATTAGCTAAGATTAAAAATACTTTACCAATGAATAGACCATTATGGATTGCAGGAAACTTTAATTTCTTTATTTTTGATACGCATGAGATGACAAATGGGGATTCCGAAGGACGTGTAGCAGTAGGCAAAAAGGCAATTTATAACCAATATGCTATTGCTCAAACGATAACAACTGAGGAAAATCAATATCCGGTAGCTGTTGTGTTAGGTAATGGGGGGAGCTTCTCATTAACAAGTGGTCAAGTAAGTGGCAATATTATTACAGATAGCAAAGACAATGTGACATTACAATATGCAGGTGCGGGTGCTATAGATGAAATGAATGTCAATAATGATATCATTGATTTTGCAGCACTTCAGAAAAAGTACATTGTGTTATCTTATTTCTTAGCACTGAAGGTACCTACAGGAACAGTACAATATAATCAGTATAATAAGAATTGCTTAGAATTAAAGGCGTCTGATGATGCAGATAAGATGGTAGTCTTTACATTGCCACCAGATGTAACAAGCTTAGGTGAAATCCAAATTTCTAATATTGACATGGAAAAACAACCTACGATTGTCATTAACTCTATGGGAAATGCCATTGGCCAGACAGCCCAAATGATGATTAATGGTAGCAGTGAACTTGCAAAGTCTTATGCAGGCAGAATTATTTGGAATTTACCACTTGCAATGCCGGGGCATGATATACCAATCGCAGGAACGATTTATGGCAGTGTACTTGCACCAACAGGTGATTTTAGAGTAGCAGGCTATGGCAATATTGAGGGAACATTTATTGCAAATTCATTTGTTTCCAAAGGTAATTTCGAAGGTCATAACAATCCATTTATAGGCAAATTACCACCAATTACTTGTCCTAATTTAGAGGAATTAGAGTACTGGATGAATTTACAGCCATAAAAAGCAAAAAACAAAGGAAGTGCTATGGAACGATTTAAACCGTTTCATAGCACTTCCTTTGTTTTTGTACTTGAATAAATTTAATTAAAATGGGTAAAGTAATTGAGGTTAATTTATACAACATAGAGGAGTGAAAATATGAGAAAACAACGCAGAGGACTTATAATGTGCATGGTGGTTATACTAGCATTGCAATTATGTATGAGTATTTATGCCAGCACTAGTCAAAACATGCAAAATTCCAAGAACATAGTAGAATTCTTGAAAAAGAATGAAAAGGAATATTCAACATTGGAGCAGGCATTAGAAGCAGCTGGACTTACAGAGACATTAAAGGGTGAAGGTCCATTCACTATTTTCGTCCCAACCAACAGGGCTTTTGAACAATTACCAAAGGGTGCTTTAGAAAATCTTTTAAAGCCAGCCAATAAAGCACAACTTACAGATATACTCACATATCATGTTACAAAAGGTAAATTACCTGTTGAGGAAATTACTAAGTTAAATGGTCAAGACATTACGATGCTCAATGGTAAATCCGCTAAGATAGAAGTTAAAAATGGGGATGTCTATATTGATGGGGCTAAGGTTTTAAAAGCAGATGTTCCAGTAAGCAATGGTGTTATTCATGTTATTGATACAGTAATAATGCCTGAAAAATAGTAGATGAGAATAAAAGAATATAAAAGGTAATAATAATATGAAAGGCGTAAAAGATGCTTAATGCAGTATTTTTTATGCCTTCTTTTTATAAAAGTGTAAAATTACATAAAAAAGTTCATATTGACAAATATCGATATGAACTTTAATATAGATACATCAATAAATTTCGATGTGAGGAGAGCTATGGAAAATAAATATAAAAAGCATGCCATGATTTTCAAGGCTTTTTGTGATGAGAATCGTTTGATGATTTTAGAAATGCTTCAAAGCGGCGAGAAGTGTGCATGTAAGTTGTTAGATGAACTGAATATTGGGCAATCTACTTTATCGCATCATATGAAAATACTTTGTGAATCAGGAATTGTGGTAAGTCGAAAAGAAGGAAAATGGACACATTATGCCATTAGTGAAGAAGGCACATGCCATGCAAAGGCATTATTAAATGATTTGACTAAGGTGAATAATAGTGGTGAAGCTCAGGGAAAATGCTAATTCTAATAAAATAAATGATAGGACAATAAAATGAAAAAAGTTGATTTAACACAAGGGAAAGTAATGAATGTATTACTTGCTTTAGCACTGCCTATTATGGGAAGTTCACTGTTGCAGTTTACATACAACTTAGTGGATATGCTCTGGGTGGGGCATTTAGGGAGTGATGCTGTAGCAAGTATTGGGTCTTCTAGCTTTTTTGTAGCATTAGGTTATGCCATTAATGCCCTCATTATGATTGGTACAGGGATTAAGGTAGCACATAGTGTAGGAAAAGATGATACGAGAGAAGCTAAAGAATATATACAAACAGGAATGCAGATGAGCGGAATCATTGGCTTTATTTATGCCATAGTGCTCATTTTATGTGGGAAGAACTTTATTGGCTTTTTAGGTCTTAATAAAGTAGAAGTAGCTGCAAATGCTTATAGGTATTTGGCATGGAGTGCACCAATGCTATTTTTTGCATGCTTTAACAATGTATTTTCAAGGATATTTGCTAGCTTAGGCAATACCAAGAGTGCGCTTAAAATAAGTACTGTAGGGATTATAATCAATATTGTATTAGACCCTATTTTAATTTATATTTTCAAATGGGGCGTGATAGGGGCAGCAATTGCCACACTTATAGCCAATGTGGTTATGTTTGTAATGTACTTAGGTGTAGGTAAGGAATTTTTAAAGATAGATTTTAAGCAAAAGATAGACTTTGAAAAAATGAGTGAGATTACAAGACTCGGAACACCGATTGCTTTTCAGCGTATTCTATTTACCTTAATTAATATTTTACTGGCTAAGTTGATTGCTCAGTTTGGTTCAGATGCAGTAGCAGCGCAGAAGATAGGGATTCAAATAGAATCTGTAACTTATATGGTAACAGGTGGTTTAAATGGTGCAGTGGCTAGTTTTATAGGGCAGAACTATGGGGCTAAAAAAGGAGAACGACTTAGAAAAGGATATCAGACAGCTATAGGTGTAGGTATAGTTTATGCAGCCTTAAGTAGTCTTATCTTTTGGGTGTTCCCAGAGCAGCTTGCAGGTTTATTTGTAAAGGAAACTGCAACGATTGCCATTGCCGCAAGCTATCTGCGTATCATTGCCTATTCTCAGATTTTTAATGCCATGGAAATGGTATCTAATGGCTTTTTAACGGGGATTGGCAGACCTAAGATTCCATCTTATGTCAGTGTTATTTTTACAGCCTTAAGGTTGCCTATGGCATATATTTGTGTAAGCTTTCTTGGTGTTAATGGCATTTGGTGGAGTATAACGATTTCAACCATGTTA
Source organism: Cellulosilyticum sp. (assembly GCF_982396655.1). Taxonomy (NCBI): domain Bacteria; kingdom Bacillati; phylum Bacillota; class Clostridia; order Lachnospirales; family Cellulosilyticaceae; genus Cellulosilyticum; species Cellulosilyticum sp. The sequence continues at coordinate 36,611 of NZ_CEVXFV010000039.1, forward strand.
AAAGGCAGTGTCCTTGTGGGCATTTATCTTATAAGTATTAAAAATAAAATTACATTTACAGCTTAGTTTAAGCAAAAGAGGAGATTAAAATGGAAAAATTAAAAGTTGCATTCGTATGTGTGCATAATTCATGTAGAAGTCAGATGGCAGAAGCATTAGGTAAAAAGTTAGCTTCAGACGTATTTGAAAGTTATTCAGCAGGGACAGAGCTTAGACCACAGATTAATCAAGATGCAGTTAGAATTATCAAAGACTTACATGGCATTGACATGAACGAAACACAACGCAGTAAACTGCTTGAAGATATTCCAGAGGTAGATGTAGTCATTACAATGGGCTGTAATGTAAAATGCCCAAACTTACCATGTAAGCATAGAGAAGACTGGGGCCTTGAAGATCCAAGTGGCAAAGAAGATGAAGCATTCATTAAGACAGCTAAGATGATTGAACAAAAGGTACTTGAGCTAAAAGCAAGAATTGCAAATAAGGAAATTTAATAAGAGGTAGAAGAGGCAGTAGGAAATAAGTTTCTTATTGTCTCTTATTTTTAATTTGATAATGGATTTTTAATTTAATAATGGAGAAAAATGGTTGTATGATTAAATACATAATTTGAAGTAATGAGGGAATTACTAAAGAGGTAATAAAAATGAAAGGAGATATTAAATATGTCAGTAAATTCAAGCATCGGATGCACTGTGAATTCATGCAAGTATCATGCAAAATCGCAGGACAACTGTACACTTAGCAAAATTATGGTAGGAACACATGAGGCACATCCTACACAAGTAGCTTGTACAGATTGTGAATCTTTTGAGTTAGAGAAATAAATGTTATGAAGGAAGGAGACGATAAGCAAAAGAAAGAAAAGGTAAAACAGAAAGAAGGTAATAATGGAAAAGGCGTAATGATGTAGACATACACATTACGCCTTTTATAATTCTAAATCTTTAAATGTTATTTACAAAATTGAGTTAAATTAATTAGGGATATAGATTTCACAGTTATATAGATTTCACATTTACAAATTTTAGTTATTTATAGTTTTTAGTCATGTGAAATCATTGAGAGAAACCTATT